>CAZWRO010000094.1:0-8267 GCA_964635365.1 uncultured bacterium
GTATCTGGCCGCCTCCCCATGATCGCCTACTCCCCCCGCTTGCTGGCCTGCGTCTTCCGCAACCTCATCGGCAACGCCATCAAGTTCATGGGCGACCAACCCGCCCCCCTCGTCAGCATCGGGTGCGACCGCATCTCAGAAGGATACCGTTTCTGGGTCAGAGACAACGGCGTCGGCATCCGGCCCGAGGACCAGGAGAAGATCTTCGCTCTCTTCGCCCGCGTCAACGGCATCGATGTCCCCGGAAGCGGCGTCGGACTTGCCGTCGTGAAACGCATCATCGAGGCCCATCGAGGAAGGGTCTGGGTGGAAAGCGAGTCCGCCGCCGGCAGCGTCTTTTCGTTCACCATCACCACCGCGACTCCGACCGAAGTTCAGCCGGAGCACCAGCCGTCTCGCTAGCTATCAATAGTCTAATAAGAGGTGGGTTGCTACTGTGGGACAAGAAAAGTTGCGCCTACTCGTCGTCGACGACAACCCTGATCACGCCGTCCTCATGACGGACGCCCTGCGCACCGGGCTCGACGCCTCCGTCTCCTCCTGCGCCTCCGCACGCGAGGCCCTCAAGTTAGTCGAGTCCGGGAGCCCCGACGCCGTAGTCCTCGACTATCGCCTCCCCGCCGTCGAAGGATCAGAGGCCCTGCTTGCCCTCCGCTCCCGCACGGAAGCCCCCATTATCGTCGTTACCGGCCTGGGCAGCGAGAGCGCCGCCGTAGAGGTCCTGAAGGCCGGAGCCGAGGACTACCTTCCGAAGGTCACGGGCTACCTGTCGGCCCTGCCGACAACCGTGCTTCGCGCCGTGCATAACAGCCGCCGCCGGCGGGAGGAACTGGCCCAGCTCCGCCTGACCTCCCAGGCCCTGTCCGAGTCGCTCGACCTCCAGGGGGTCGTCGAGGCCGCCCTCGACGGCGTCACCTCCCTCCTGCGGCCTGAAGCGGCCTGGCTGCTGCTGCCCAGCGGGCGCGGCGGCCTCGAACTCGTCGGCGCCCGCGGCTGCTCCCGCGAAGTGCTCCGCAATCCCGAGTCCAGGTTCGAAAGCTCCTGCTCCCAGCCCGTCATCGTAAAGGACGAAGACAGACCCGGCCTCCTCTGCGCCGGCGCCACGAAGCCAGGTCGCTTCGCCCTGCGCCATCGCGAGCTGCTCAGCACCGTCGCCAGCCACACCGCCAGCGCCGTCCAAAACGCCCGCCTCTTCGCCAAAGTCGCCCAGGGCAAAGCTCAGTGGGAGCGCACCTTCGACTCCATCTCCGACCCCATCATCATCAGCGACAGCCAGTTTCACATCCTGCGCCTCAACCGCGCCGCCGCCCGCTGCTTCAACCTCTCGGTCCGCCAGGCCCCCGGCCTCATCTGCCACCAACTGCTCCTCGGCAGCGAGGACCCCTGCCCCTGGCACGACGCGCTCTACCGCGGCGTTCCCGTCTCCATCGACCGCTTTCTCTCCCGGCTCCAACGCTGGTTCTGCTTTTCCGCCTTCCCCTTCGAGGGTAATGACGGCCATCCCGTAGGTGTCGTCCACGTCCTCCGCGACATCACCGACGAGCGCCAAATGCGCCAACAGATCGCTCAGTCCCAGAAGCTGGCCGCCCTGGGAGAGCTCGTCGCCGGCGTCGCCCACGAGCTGAACAACCCCCTCACCGGCATCCTCGGATTCTCTCAGCTCCTGCTCCCGCGGGTCCAGGACCCCTCCCTCAAGGAGGACCTGGAGAAGATCGCCGGCGAGGCCCGCCGCGCCACTAGGATTGTCCGCAACCTGTCCACCTTCGCTCGCCAGCAGCCCCTCTCTCGCCGCCTGGTGGACATCAACTCCCTCCTCCAGAAGGTCCTCGACCTGCGCTCCTATCAGCTCAACGTCGCCGCCGTGCAGGTCACCCCCACGCTGGCCGAAGACCTCCCCCGCATACTCGCCGACCCGGACGGGCTTCAGCAAGTCTTCCTCAACCTGATGAACAACGCCGAGCACGCCATGGCCGACCAGAAAGACCCCAAGCAGTTGGCCATCACCACTCGGCTCGTCCCCAACGACCGCCTCTGCATCGAGTTCCGCGACACCGGGCACGGCCTCCGAGAAGAAGCCTGCGACCGCATGTTCGACCCCTTCTTTACCACCAAAGAGGCCGGGCGAGGCACCGGCCTCGGCCTCTCCGTCTGCTACGGCATAGTGCAAGAGCACGGCGGCAAGATCTTCGCCGCCAACCATCCCGACGGCGGCGCCGTCCTCACCGTCGAGCTTCCCCTCGACAACCGCGGAGCCCCCAAGGGCGAGGAGAAAGGTGACGCAGAGCCCGCCTCTGCGGCCGCGCCGTCGCGCCTCCTCGTAGTGGACGACGAGCCCGTCATCGCCGACCTCGTTCAGCGCACCCTCAGCGAGGCCGGCCACCAGGTGACCACCGCCGAAAACGGCGGGGCCGCCCTCGCCAGACTCGCCGAGGGCGAATACGATCTCATCATCTGCGATCTCAAGCTGCCCGACATGAGCGGACAGCAGTGCTACCACCGCCTCCTTGAGGAGGCCCCTCACATGAAAGGCCGCTTCATCTTCCTCACCGGCGACACCCTGGGCCGAGAAACCACCGAGTTCCTTCACACCAACCCCGGCCCCTGGCTCGAAAAGCCGCTCCTGCCCGAAGACCTAAAGCACGTCGTCCACAAACACCTCTCCTCCCGCGTGATGGCCGATGGGTGAGCGCCCGCGCGTGCGTGTGCTAGTGGTCGACGACGACCCCTCCGTCCGCAACCTGCTCGCGCGCCTCCTCACCGACACCGGCCGCCTCGTCGAGACCGCCGCCGACGGTCCCGCCGCCCTCGCCGCCTGCCATCGCACCGTTTTCGACCTGGCCATGATCGACCTGCGCCTCCCCGGCCTGACCGGTTCTGAGCTATCCGCCCTCTTCGCCCGTCGCCACCCCGACACCGCGGTCATCATCGCCAGCGGCCTCGACGACGTCGCCACCGCCGTCGCCTGCATGCGCGCCGGCGCCTGCGACTACCTCACCAAGCCCTTCGACCTCGACGATGTCGTCATTCGCGTGGAGCGCGCCCTCGAGCGCCGCGGCCTCCTCCTGGAGAGCCATCGGCGCCACCAGCAGCTCGAAGCCCGCGCGCGCCGCGAAACTCGCGCCTCCCGCCGCCTCTTCCTCGGAGCCATCAAGTCGCTTTCTTCCGCCCTGGAGGCCAAAGACGACTACACCCGCGGCCATTCCCAGCGCGTCAGCCGCCTCGCCGGCGAGATCGCGCGCTCCTTCGCCGTCGAACCCAAGGACCTGCGCCGCCTCCGCCTCGCCGGCCACCTGCACGACATCGGCAAGATCGGCGTCCGCGAAAGCGTGCTCTCCAAACCCGCTCGCCTCACCCCGGAGGAATACCTCCACGTCCAGTGCCACCCCGTCATCGGAGAACGCATCCTGGCCCCCATCGTCATGGATCCCCAAACCGTCCGCATCGTTCGCCACCACCACGAGCACTACGACGGAACCGGCTATCCCGACGGGCTTCGCGGCCCCGCCATCCCCTTCGGCGCCCGCCTCCTCGCCGTCGCCGACGCCTTCGACGCCCTCACCAGCGATCGCCCCTATCGCGACAGCCTCACCCTCAATGACGCCCTGGCCACTCTCTACGAAGGATCCGGCAGTCAGTGGCAGCCCACCATCGTGGAGGCGCTCGCCAGACACATGTCGCACTCTTGAATCGTGGACCGACCAGCCGAAGGCAGGTTGGCCCCAAGGAGCGGCGAAAGCTCCCACCCAGCAAGAGCAGATTCAGCCCTCTGCTCGCCCACCCGGGAGGTGCTATGATGACGGAAAAGTCGCTGTCCGACGCCCTCGGCATTGACGCCTCCGCTCAAGAGGCGCTCGTGCGAGCCAACGTCCGCACCCTTCAAGATCTCACCTCAGCCGACCCCGAAGCGCTCGCCATGGCCTCGGGCATACCCATCGACCGCATCCGCGACTGGCAGGAGCGCGCCAAGCGCGCCGGCGCAAAGCCCAAACGCAACCCGGTCCTCACCGGCTGGACGGTCGCCATCGTCGGCCTCGCCATCGCCGCTCTCCTCGGCTCGGCCACCATGTCCATGGGCCGCGCCCGCATCGTCGAGGCCAAGAACATGCAGCAGCAGCTCGATACCCGTCTCTACGCCATGCTCGACGACATCGCCGAAGAGGCCAATCTTCAAGCCAACGCCGTCGATCGCGAGATAAGAAACAGCAACTGGGGAGCGGCCCAGAGAGAGCTTTCCGGCGTCGCCAAGTGCGTCGGCATGATGGAGCAGATCGCCCTCGACGGACGCGACGAAGGCGTCAGGCAAGTGCGAGAGAGCTTCGACGAGCTAGACCGCGCCGTGCGCGAGCAGAGCAGCGACGCGCGGGAACTCCTCGACACCTTCCGCCAAGACCTGGAGACCGTCTCCCCTGCGCCCGCCGAATAATCCTCAGGCCAAGAAAGAGGTACGCCGCCCTTTGTGGCGGCGTACCTCACAATTCCCTCGGCCGCTCTTCGAGCAGTCGCCTACAGCTCCGCGAGCTTGCCCGACTCCATCGATTCCGTCGCTGCCAGGCACAGCTCAACCGCTAGCTTCGCCTCTTCCGGCGTCACCGTCTGCGGCGCCTCATCGTTGTCCACGCAGTTCACGAAGTACTGCACCTCCGTGAAGTACCCGCCCAGCGCCTCGATATTCCCCGCCGAGCCGGCCGAACCGACCGACGGAACCTCCGGCTGAGGAACCTCCGGATACTCCACGCCTCCCCCCGCCGGCGTCACCAGCAGACTCAGGCTCAGGCGGGAGTTAAGCTCAATCGAGCCCCCCTCCAGGTTGACCTTCAGACCCATCGTGAACGGGAACTCCCCGGCCATCGCCAGGGAGCCTTCCGCGAACGCCACCGGCCCGCCCGCGTGTCCGGTCAGGGTCGTGAAAACCGAGTCCAGCCCGCCCTTCTTCGTCTTCACGCCCGACGCGTACAGGCTCTTCGGCGGTCCGAGAATCCAAGCCAGAAAGTCCAGATCGTGAATGTGCAAGTCCAGCACCGCCCCGCCGCTCAGCTTCGGGTCGAACAGCCATTCCTTCCACGACCAGGTCGGCGGCGGCGACATCCGCGTCGCGCTCACCCAGTTGATCTTCCCCAGCCGCCCCGAATCCAGAATCTCCTTCACCACCTGGTACTCCGGCCAGAAGCGGATCACGTGCCCCACCATGAACTTCACGCCCGCCTTCTTGGTGGCGGCGATCATCGACTCGCAGTCCGCCGCCGTCAGCGACATCGGCTTCTCACACAGCACGTGCTTCTTCGCCGCCGCGGCTGCCTCCACGGCCTTCCGGTGCTCGTATGTGGGCAGACAAATGTCCACCATGTCGATGTCCGACGCAAGCATCTCCTCGAAGCTCGCAAAAGCCTGCGCGCCGTACATCTCGGCGAACTTGCTGCGCCGATCCTCCTCCAGATCGCACACCGCTGCCAGCGTCGAGTTCGGCAGCGCATTGTGACACTGCGCGTGCGTGCCACCCATAAAACCTAGACCTGCAAGTCCCACGCGGACCATGGAATCAACCCCCTTCACAGAAATGATCGCAGGCGCCTTCGCGCCCTAGCGTCCGGATTCTATTGGCTCTCCCGCCGACTGTCAAGCTGGCCGCCCTCTCACTCCGCGGCGGCCGCCGCCCTTGGCTCCGGCAGCCGCCGGCTGAGCACCACCGCCCCGGCCCCGCAGGCGGCCACGAAACTGAACACCACCACGAACGGCAGGACCGTCAGCATCCAACCAACCAGTAGCGGCGCGAACGCCCCCGGCGCCGTCAGCATGTTCATCAGCGCCAGGTACCGCGGCCGCTCCTCATGGCCGGTCAGCTCGAACAGGTAGTTCGTCAGCCCCATCCACATCGCCCCCATCGCCGATCCCCCCGCCACAAACACCAGCGCAAACGCATACCGCACGTACTGCTCCGCGTTGGGGAACGGCCCTTGCGCCGCCAGCCCCATCACCCACGGCACCGCGATCGCCAGTAGCGGGGTAATCATCACAAACGTGCATCCCCCTCGCACCACCGTCGCCGGGCCCCGCCGGTCGTTCAGATACCCCCAGACAATGCTCGAGATCGCGCTGCCAAACATCGCCGCCCAAATGTAGATACCCGCCGTCTCCGGCGGCACCCCCAAGTCCTGCTTCGCATACACGATGTAGAACGGCATCGTGAAGCTCATCCCGAAGCCCAGCAGTCCGGTCAGCACCAACCTCCGGAACTCCCGGCGCTCCCGCAGCAGCGGCATCGCTCCCGCCAGGATCTCCCACACCGACTGCCGCCTCTGCAGCACCGGCCGCACCGGCTCCCGCACCAGCCACAGCCCGAACGTAGACAGGCCCAGCGACACCGCCATCAGCGTGAACAAGATCGTGTAATCGCGCGGAAACCCCGGCCCCTCCGACCCCAACATCCACCTCACTCCGAAGCCCACCGCGAAGGCGGCCACCGCCGTCGAAAACTGCATCGTCCCGAAGAACCGACCCCGCAGCCGCGACGGAATCGACTTGGCGATAATGTCCTGCCAGGCGATGCCCAACACCCCGTTGCCCAGCGAGATGCACGTGTAAGCGATGACCAGGAACCAGATCACCGTCCCCGGACTGCTCACCCCGCGCAGCCATAGATAGACCACGAATGCCATGAACGGCATCCGCCCCACCAGCGCCGGATACCGCAGGAACGCCAGCCGCCGCGGGCGATGCCCCAACACCGACGCCATCAGCACCTGCGGAAGCATCCACCCCAGCCGCTGCAACACCGTCACCAGCCCGATCACCACCGTCGACGGCGTGAGCAGCCCGATGAACATGGGCAGCACCGCCGACGGGTCCACCCACGCCAGCCCGCTCATGAAGGCCGTGGCCTCCCCGACTATCACCACGAAGTTCCGGCGGGTATACTCTGTGACGTCGGCGCGTTCCATCGCGTTGCTATCTCGGTCTTGGCTCATGCACTGCCATCCCAATCTCACATCCGGTGCGGGGAGGTGACCTCCTACCCTCCGCGCGCCCTCAACTCCTGCCGAGCCGCGCCCCGCAAGGCGTTACCAGCTCTTGCCATGGCCGCCGCGAGGCCCGCTCGTTCACCTCCTAGCGGACTCGCCTCCGGCGTCGGCGCAGGGAAGTGCCCCCTCTGCCTGGAAGGACCGCGGAGACCCACAAGCCATGCAGTACAAGCCCGACCTAGACAGCATCATCCCCCGCATGACAGCCTGGTGGCAGGGCGAAATCTTGGACCGCGCCTGCATCGCGGTCTGCGCGCCCAATGGCAAGACGAAACGAGAGGTCCACCGGCCGACCACCATCGTCGAGCGCTGGACTGACCCAGACTACGTGTTTGAGTCCCAAGAGGCAAGCCTCGAAACCACCTACTACGCGGGAGAGGCGATTCCGGTCTTCCGCCCCGGGCTGGGGCCAGATACGTTTGCCGCCTGCCTGGGCGCCCCCATAGAGTTTCGCGAGGATACCTCCTGGTCTCGGAAGGTTATCACCGACTGGGACACCCCGCCCTCCTTCCAGATCGACGAGGAGTCCTTCGCCTGGAAGTGGTACCACGACATGTACCGAATGGCGGCCTCGCGGGCCGCCGGGAGATACTTCGTGGCCCCTCCCGACTGCCACTCGGGCGGCGACTGCCTCCTCGCCATGCGCGGCGGCACCCCCCTCTGCATGGACCTCTACGACTTCCCCGAAGCCATCCACGCTGCCATGGCCGAGCTTGAGGCCGCGGTCGTTAGATTCCACGAGACCTTCTTCTCACTCGTCGAAGCCACGGGGCAGCGCGGCCACACTTCATGCTGGCTGAGAGTGTGGTCCCCGGGACGCTCCCAGATGATGCAGCTCGACCTCCTCGCCCTAATCGCTCCCAAGCACTTTGAGGAGTTCTTCTATCATGAGCTTGAGGTCAATGCCGAGGTGCTCGACAGCGCCATCTTTCACCTCGACGGCCCGGATGCCATCAAGCACCTCCCCATCCTCTACCGGCTCCTCGAGCAGACTCGGGCAAAGGCCGACGGAAGGAAGAAGTTCGGTGTCGTGAGCCTCCAGTGGCAGCCCGGAGCGGGCAACTTTCCGATGAGGAATTGGATACCCTTGCTCCAGGAAATGCAGAAGAACGGAGCCAACATCTACGTGAGCTGCGATCCGAACGAGGTCGAGCAGATGCTCACCGAGCTCTCATCAAAGGGCCTTTTCCTCTCTACGGGGGCCGCCGACAAGCAGCAGGCCGACCATCTCGTCAAGCTCGCCGGCAAGCT
>CAZWRO010000095.1:0-6357 GCA_964635365.1 uncultured bacterium
GAGCTGTGTCGGGCCATCGCAGCAAGGGCGCCGGGCGAGGAACGCGTATCCATCGCGGAGCATCCTCACCGTCCCCTGCTGAGGGCCCATTGAATCATGGGAGGGTAGTGATGAGGCGAAGTGTCATCGCACTGATACTGTGTAGCTTGGTCCTCGGCTTGGCCACGCTTGCAGCAGCCGGAGCAGGGGCCACAGACGACGCCACACGAGGACCTATCAGCATTCACGTGCGCGACGCCGACCTGCGTGAGATTGTCCAGACTGTGCTCACGTCAACCGGGGCCAGCATCGTGCTGGTCGGTGACGTCTCCGGCACAATCACGCTCGACGAGGAGAACGTGGCGGTGGACCGGCTCCTCGAGACCATCTGCCAGGCAAAGGGATTCCACTGGTGGTGCGACCAGGATGGCACCTACTTCATCTCCACCCGCGAGAGGCCTGCGCCTACGGTGGCGCAGGTCGCCGCCGCGCCCGCCAACGAAGCCGAGCCCAGCTTCGTTTCCCGCATGTATACGCTTCGCTTCGCTTCTCCCCAGTACATATCTTGGCTGTTCGGCGGGTCCGATGACCCGGGGCCTGAGCCCTACGTGGCAGACTCTTCACTGCTCGATATGGGACCTGTCCTTCCCGCGCAACCCGGCGGCGCAGCTCCGCTGTCCGGCGGCCTTGGTGAGCTGCGCGGCGCCGGTGGATTCGGCGGCGGTGGCGGCGGTGGCGGCGGATTCGGCGGCGGTGGTGGTGGCGGCGCTGCCGGCGGCGGTGGTGCCGGCGGGTCCCTCGGCCAGTTCATGCCCCCAGGCGTCGAGGCCCCCGTGGCCTTCCCCATGCTGAATGCCCTGCTCATCCGCAGCACGAGTGAGGAAGGCATGAACGAATTCATAGAGTTCATCAAGCTGCTCGACCGCAAGCCGCAGCAGATCATCATCGAGCTGCAGTCCGTCGAGGTCAGCAACCTGTTCGACAAGGAAATGGGTATCGACTGGTACTGGATCACTGGGTCCACCAGCATTGAGAATATCGGATTCACCACCTCGGCTACATTGCAGATCGGCTATTCGCGGGGACAGAACTTCCAGGCCGCCCTCACCTACTTGATCCGTACCGGTCGAGGTCGCGTCGTAGACGCCATTCGCATCGCTACCATGAACCTGCTGCCGGCCGTGAACGAGGTGGTAGTCTCCTACCCGATTGTGGAAGTCGGCGGCGTTGCCGGCGGCCCGCTCGGCGGGGGAGGCGTACAGACGATAACCATCACCTACCAGGACCTCCCGACCAGCCTCACCATCGTTCCGCGAATCAATGGCGATGGCACCATCACCATGACCATCCCGTTCACGAAGACGGTGCAGACCGGCGAGGTGCCGGTGCCGATCGCCAACTTCGGCAGCCAGGACCTCCCGATCTGGACCACCACTAACCTGCTCACCACCGTGAATGTCCGCGATGGCGAGACCTTCGTCGTCGGCGGATTCGTGGGCAAGACTGTCATCGAGGGCGAGTTGCGCCTGCCGATTCTGTCCGACATCCCCATCATCGGCGAACAGCTCTTCACCCGAAGATCGCGCAGCGTGACCGACTCCGAGACCCTGATCTTCATCACCCCGCGAATCATCAGGGAAGAGGCTGCGCCCGCCACTCTGGGGCCCATTTAAGTCGCGCCGTGGCGAACTACCGAGCACACTCGAAAGCGGCACTCTCCAGGAGTGCCGCTTTCTCTAACTTCAATAGGCATCGCGCATGAATAGCCCACAGCAGGACGCTGAACCCTCAACGCGCGTTTCGGTCGACCTAGGCCCCCGCTCCTACCAGATCCACATCGGCTCGGGCCTGCTCAATCGCGCGGGGAAGCTGATAGGTTCCGCCGCCGAGCCCGTTCGTGGGTTCATCATCACTCACCCCCTTGTCGACCGCCTTCATGGGGAAGCACTCCGGCGCTCCATCACCGGCTTCCCCACCCACACCCTGCTGGTCCCCTCGGGCGAACGCCAGAAATCCCTCCGGCGCGCCTCGCTCCTCTACGATCAACTGCTCGACTCCGGAGCTGATCGCAGTTCCGCCATCATCGCCTTTGGTGGCGGGGTCATCGGCGACCTTGCTGGCTTCGTGGCCGCCACCTACATGCGGGGCACAGCCTACATTCAGATCCCCACCACCCTCCTGGCCCAAGTCGACGCTTCCGTCGGGGGGAAGGTGGCCGTAGATCATCCCAAAGCCAAGAATCTCATCGGCGCCTTCTACCAGCCCAGCCTGGTCGTCGCCGACACCTCCGTGCTGCGTACACTGCGCGCCCGCGACTACCGCGCCGGCCTTGCCGAGGTGGTCAAGCACGGAGTCATAGCCGATGCCGCCTTCTTCTCCTGGCTGGAGAATAACATATCGGCGCTGCGCCGGCGAGAGCCTGGCGCGGTTGCCCACGTCGTTCGTCGATCGTGCGAGATCAAGGCCGACGTGGTGCGCCGGGATGAACGGGAGTCCGGCCTGCGTGCCGTGCTCAACTTCGGCCACACCATCGGCCACGCTCTGGAGAGCCTCACCGGCTACAAGGCGCTCCGCCACGGCGAAGCCATTGCCATCGGCATGGTCGCCGCCAGTCGTCTGGCGCAGCACCTCGGGATGATCAGGCAAGACGACTTCGAGCGCGTGCAAGAGCTCCTGACGGTCCTCCACCTTCCCGTCTCCATCCCGGCCATCAGCGCCGAGGACATCCTCGCGGCCATGCGAGCAGATAAGAAGGCCATTGATGGAGTACCGCGCTTCGTCTTGCCCACCGCCATCGGCCGCGTAGAGGTGGGCTTCGACGTCCCGCAGAGCGCCGTGCAGACCGCGCTCGTGGACCTGGGAGCGTCAACTTGACCAAAGGACCCCACAAAATGCTCTTCGACTTCCACACCCACACCCTACTGAGCGACGGGAGCCTGCTCCCCATCGAACTCATTCGGCGCGCCGTCGCCCAGGGCCACGCGGCCATCGCACTCACCGACCACGTCTCCCGGAGCAACCTGGCGATGGTCGTGGAGGCCCTTGTCGCCGACTGTCGCCTGGCCGAAGAGCACTGGGACGTCCGGGCTCTCCCCGGCGTCGAACTCACCCATCTCCCCCCGGCGGCGATTTCCGAGCTGGCCGCCGAGGCCAGACAGCGCGGCGCTCAAATCGTTGTCGTACACGGCGAAACCCTGGTGGAGCCGGTTCTCCCCGGCACCAACTTGGCTGCCTTGAGATGCCCAGACGTAGACATCCTCGCTCACCCCGGCCTCCTCGACCCGGAGCTGGCCGGCCTCGCCGGCCGAAACAACATCTTTCTCGAACTGTCCGCCCGCCGGGGCCACTGCCTGTCCAACGGCGCCGTTGCCGCGGCCGCTCGTGAGGCCGACGCGTCGCTGCTCGTCAACAGCGACGCCCACGGTCCCTCCGACCTCTTCGTCAACGATTCCGCCCGGCGCGTCGCCGTCGGCGCCGGCCTCACGGAGGCGGAGGTGGAGGCGGCCCTCGTTGGCAGTCCCAAGAAGCTGCTCGACAAGATCGACAGTCGGCGGCGACCCTAGCCGCGATCGACGCCAACTCGGCCCCAGTTTTGACATCGTCCTCCACGCCGTGCTATACTCGCGCGCGTTGGATTTCCCCCGTGTGAGGTCATTGAAATGGCACGCGTCAAAACCGCTCTTATCAGCGTCTACGACAAGGCCGGGCTCAACGAGTTCGCTGCCGGGCTGGCCAAACTCGACGTCAAGATACTATCCTCCGGCAAGACCGCGGCCCATCTCAGGGAGGCCGGCATCGCCGTCACCGACGTCTCCGAGTACACTGGCTTCCCCGAAATGATGGGCGGCCGCGTCAAGACTCTCCACCCGAAAATCCATGGCGGCCTCCTCGCCCTGCGAGACAACCCCGAGCACATGGCGGCTGTCGAGAAGCACGGCATAACCCCCATCGATCTCGTCGCCGTCAACCTCTATCCATTCGAGCAGACCGTAGCCCGCCCGGGAGTTACGCTCGAGGAAGCCATTGAGAACATCGACATCGGCGGACCCTCGATGGTGCGCTCCGCGGCGAAGAACCATCGCTACGTTACCATCATCCCCAACCCGAAGTGGTACTCCGTGGTGCTCGAGGAGCTGCGCAGCAACAACGGAGAGGTGTCAGACGAGACTCGCGAGAAGCTCGCACTGGAGGCCTTCGCCCACACCGCCCGTTACGATTCGGCGATATGCAACTACCTGAGTGAGCAAGTGACGGAAGCCGGCGGCTTCCCCGACTTCTTCCTGCAGCCGTTCGAGAAGGTCGCCGACCTGCGCTACGGAGAGAACCCTCACCAGCAGGCCGCCTTCTATCGGCGAGCGCTCGCCGACTCCGCCGGTCTCGCCGCCGCCCGCCAGCTCCACGGCAAGGCGCTTTCCTTCAACAACTACCTCGACCTGGAGACGGTACTCGCCTTCGTGCGCGAATTCCAGCAGCCCGCGGCAGTCGTCGTGAAACACAACAGTCCCTGCGGGGCGGCCGCCGGCGACACCCTCGCCCAGGTCTACCGGGACGCACTCGCCGGCGATCCGGTTTCGGCCTTCGGCGGCATCATAGGCCTCAACCGCACGGTCGATCCCGACACCGCGACGGCGATTCTCGAGGGCATTCAGCAGCACGGATTCATGGAGTGCCTCCTCGCCCCAGGATACGATCCCCAGGCGCGTGAGATGCTCGAGGCCAAGCGCAACCTGCGCCTCCTCGAGTTGCCCGATCTTGCCACCGCCGACCCCTGGGCTCTCAAGCATGTCTCCGGCGGCCTCGTCGTCCAGTCACCGGATGCCGCCGGCGAGCCGGAGGAGCTCAAGGTCGCCACCAAGCGCGCCCCCACCAAAGAGGAAGAGGTCGGTCTGCGCTTCGCCTGGATCACCTGCAAGCACACTAAGTCGAACGCCATAGTGCTCGCCAAGGGCGCCGTGGCCGTCGGCATCGGGGGTGGGCTCACCAGCCGCGTCGATGCCGCTCGCCTGGCCGTTGAGAAGGCCGGCGACCGCGCGCGGGGCGCCGTCCTGGCCTCGGACGCCTTCTTCCCGTACCCGGATGCCGTGGAGGCAGGCGCAGAGGCCGGTGTCACCGCCGTCATCCAGCCTGGTGGATCGCGGAACGACGCCCAAGCTATCGCGACCTGCGATAAGCACGACATCGCCATGGTCTTCACGGGAGTCCGTCACTTCCGTCATTAGCGCAGCCCGCCGCGCGGCGACGGGCCACCGATTCTGCGGCAAACTCGCGCGCACCGAGGAACAGAATGAACCGAACCCTCAGCCAAGCCGACCCAGAGATGGCTGCTGTTCTCGAAGAGGAACTCGAACGTCAGCGCAACTGCCTGGTCATGATTCCCTCTGAGAACTACGCCTCGAAGGCCGTCCTTCAGGCCCAGGGCAGCATCATGACCAACAAGTATGCCGAGGGCTACCCCGGAGCGCGCTGGTACAACGGGTGTGAGGCCGTCGACAAAAGCGAGCAGCTTGCCATCGATCGCGCCAAAGAGCTATTCGGCGCCGACCACGTTAACGTCCAGGCCCACACCGGATCCCAGGCCAACATGGCCGCCTACTACGCCGTCCTCGACCCCGGCGACACCATCCTGTCTCTCTCCGTCGACCACGGCGGCCACTTGAGCCATGGCCAGTCCACCAACTTCTCAGGCCGCCACTATCGCATCCACCACTACGCCCTGGACCGGGACACCGAACTCCTCGACTACGAGTCGGCCCGGAAGGCGGCCCAACTCCACCGACCCAAGCTGATCGTCGTCGGTTTCAGCGCCTATCCGCGCATCATCGACTGGGAGGCCTGGCGGGCCATCGCCGACGAAGTTAATGCCCTTCTAATGGCCGACATCGCCCACATTGTCGGACTCATCGCCGCGGGCGAGCACCCCAGCCCCGTACCCTACGCCGATGTGGTCACCTCCACCACGCACAAGACCTTGCGCGGCCCCCGCGGGGCCTTCATCATGTGCAAGCGCCATCTCGCCGATACCATCGACCGCGCCATCTTCCCGGGAATCCAGGCCGGTCCCCTCATGCACGTCATCGCAGCCAAAGCGATTGCCTTCAAGGAAGCCATGACCGAGGGCTTCCGCGAGTACCAGCGTCAGATAGTGCGCAACGCCCGTGCCTTGGCCGAGTCGCTGCAAGCTCAAGGCCTCCGTCTCGTGTCGGGAGGAACCGATACGCACCTGATGCTATGCGACCTTCGACCGCTCACGCTCACCGGACGAGACGCGGCCAATCTGCTGGAAGAAGCCGGCATCATCGTCAACAAGAACTGCATCCCCTACGACCACCAGCCGCCGGCCATCGCCTCCGGCATTCGCCCCGGCACCCCGGCCCTCAC
>CAZWRO010000095.1:6457-8169 GCA_964635365.1 uncultured bacterium
ACCTGCTCGGCGCCGTCGGCGACCCCCATCTGGCCTTACGCTGCCTCCATCTCGCAGGAACCAAGGGCAAGGGATCGACGGCGGCCATCGCCGCCTCCATTCTCACTGCGGCCGGATACCGCACCGGTCTCTACACTTCCCCACACCTCGTATCGTTCGGCGAGCGCATTCGCATCGACGGCAAGATGATTCCCGAGTCCGACGTGGTGTCGCTGGTAGAGGAGATCCGCCCCGTAATCGAGAGCATGCGCACCAGCGAGCACGGCCTCCCCAGCTTCTTCGAAGCCTACACACTAATGGCGTTTCTCCACTTCGCCCGACAGAAGGTCGACCTGGCAGTCCTCGAAACCGGGCTCGGCGGCCGTCTGGACGCCACCAACGTCATTACCCCGCTCGCCTCTGCCATCACCCGAATTGGCCTCGACCATACTCAAGAGCTGGGCGACACCCTATTCCAGATTGCCCGCGAGAAAGCCGGCATCATCAAAGACGGCGTCTCTGTGATCTCCTCCCCGCAGCCCGCCGAGGCCCTCGAGGTGCTCCAGGACGTCTGCCTGGAACGCCGTTCTCAGCTCCTGGTCGTTGGCGAGGAGTCGGGCCCAAGGGTGTCCATCGTCAGCGCCAACCACCACCACCAGACGCTCACTATTCACGGTCTCAACGGCGTCTACCCCGACCTCGACTGCCCACTCCTGGGTGCCCACCAGGCCGAGAACGCGGCCGTTGCCGTCGGCCTTGTGGAGCTTCTGTCCCGGCACGGCCTCGACGTCGACGAGGAAGCAGTCAGGGCCGGAATCAAGACCGTGCAGTGGCCCGGGCGCCTCCAGATCGTGAACCGCAGCCCCTACATCATCCTCGACGGCGCGCATGACGAGACCGGCGCAAGGGCACTGGCCGAAGCCCTGCAGTCCCTCTTCGCAGGATTCCGCATCTTCCTGGTTCTCGGCGCCGGCCAAGACAAAGACGCAGTCGCCATCGCCGCCGCGCTGTGTCCGCTGGCAGACCGAGTCATCGCCACCGCCAGCTCATCCCCTCGCGCGGTCGATGCCCACGAGCTTCAGCGTATGGTCTACCGGTACTGTCGCCACACAGCCGCCTACACCCCGGCCTCGCTCGCCCTCAAGGAAGCCATAGACCAGTCGCGCCCGACCGACGCCATCGTGGTGACCGGATCTCTCTACTTGGTCGGAGACGCCATGCGGGCCCTGGGCGTCGGCCCCCCAGACTAGACGACGGGGCGACGCGGCCCGCGCTTCCGGCGCGTGCAGGACCTAACGTCGGGGGATCGGCTGCGACGCGGCATCCAGCCCCAGCCTGCGACAGGCACTCTCGAAACTCCGATCGAGTTCGGCCCGCGGCGCCGCCTCCAGCTCGTACTGATACCCCTCGATTGCTTCTCTTGCCCGCGCTGTCGCCAGTTGCTCCACGGTCGGCTCTCCGGCCGCGCGCCACTGCCCCACATTGCTCCGCCTGAACAGCAGAGAGTCGAACAAAGACGGCAGCGCCTCGAGCGTCGTTTGGTGAGCCATGAAGTTGCCTTCGGATACCCCCTCGGCAATGGTCGTGGCTATGCTCTCCGCCTCCCCCTCCCACGAAATGCCATCCAGAATCCGCTGAACGTAACGAGCGATCTCCATGTCGATGATGAACTGAGCGGGACTGAAGATCTCATCCATCGACATTTGGCCCGCACCCATGTAAAACTCGCGGAA
>CAZWRO010000096.1:0-2987 GCA_964635365.1 uncultured bacterium
CTGGCGATTGTGTTCGTGGTAATGATCTTCCTCTTCTTGCTGCGCGCCGCGCTGCCCCTCTTCGGCGTGGCCTCCTTCGGAGAGTTTCTGACGGGCACGCGCTGGTCGCCTACCGCGGATCCGCCGCAGTTCGGGCTGCTGCCGCTGCTGCTCGGCTCGCTCTATGTGACCTTTGGGGCGCTCGTCATTGCCGTACCCCTCGGCCTGGCCTGCGCCGTCTTCACCTCCGAGGTGGCTCCTCGGTGGCTGCGCGAGGTGCTGAAGCCGGCCGTGGAGCTGCTCGCCGCCATCCCCTCGGTGGTCTTCGGATTCCTCGGCCTCATTCTCATCGGCCCGTGGCTGGCCGCCCGCCTGGACTTGCCGATCAGCATGTTCGCCGCGCTGGGGTCGCTGCTGCTGGCCTTCATGGCCATTCCGACGATAGTCACGATCTCTGAGGACGCCATGCGCGCGGTTCCCGACGTTCTGCGCCAGAACTCGCTGGCGCTGGGAGCTACGCAGTGGCAGACCATCAGCCGCGTCGTGGTCCCGGCCGCGCGGTCCGGCATCATGGCCGCCATCTTGCTGGGCCTCGGCCGCGCCATCGGCGAGACGATGACGGTGCTGATGGTGACCGGTAACGCCCCGGTGATACCGCAGGCGTTGATGGGGTTCCTCCGTCCGGTGCGCACGATGACGGCCACCATCGCCGCGGAGATGGGAGAGACGGCCCACCTGACACCTCACTACCACGCGCTGTTTGCCATCGGCCTCATGCTCTTCCTCATCACCTTCATTACGAATACCATCGCCGACGTGGCGATTCGGCGGGGCGGAGTGCGGAGCCGATGAGCGCCGCTCGCCCCGCACGCGCCAAGCTCGCACAGAGCGTCGCCTTTGCCCTGCTATGGGTGGCAATGGCGGCCGTGATTGTGCCGCTGTTCGGGATTCTGGTGGTGATGCTGGTCAAAGGGGCGCGCGCTCTGGACTGGTCGCTGCTCACCTCCGCCACCGACGGACTGCTTCCGGCCATCGTCGGCACCATCTGCCTGGTGGTGCTGACGACCATCATCGCCGCGCCGCTGGGCGTGGCCGCCGCCGTCTACCTGAGCGAGTACGCCAAGGCCGGCCCGCTGGTGCGGATGATCCGCCTGGCCATCGTGAATCTGGCCGGCGTGCCATCGGTGGTTTACGGGCTCTTCGGCCTCGCCTTGTTCGTCATGCTGCTGGGATTCGGTCGTTCTCTGCTGGCCGGCGCCTGCACGCTGTCCCTGCTGGTGTTGCCGTTGGTGATCACGTCTTCCGAAGAAGCGCTGCGCCAGGTGCCGCGGCGGATACGGGAGTCCTCCTTCTCGCTGGGGGCGACGCGATGGCAGACCGTCCGTCGCGTGGTGCTGCCCAACGCGCTTCCCGGCATCATCACAGGTCTCATCTTGTCGGTCGGCAGGGCGGCGGGTGAAACCGCGCCCATCTTGTTCACGGCGGCCTTCTTCTCGCTCACGGATCCCTATCCCAAATCCGTGTTCGATGAGATACTGGCCCTGCCATATCAACTTTTCGTAATGTCGACCGAGGCGCCGCACATATCGGAAGAGAAGAAATGGGCTACTGCACTCGTTCTGCTGGCCGTAGTCCTCGGCATGAACGCGGTAGCCGTCGTGGTGCGCGTCCGCCTGCGCCGGGCGCAGAGGTGGTAGGAGAATTGTCTGTGGAGGCCGCCAACCAAATCATGAAGCCGGAGGGCGAGGTCAAGCTGGAGACGCGAGGCCTCGACCTCTACTACAACGGTTTCCAGGCCCTCACGGAGGTGAGCGTGGCGATACAATCTCGCCGCATCACCGCGCTGATCGGGCCTTCGGGATGTGGGAAGTCCTCTTTCCTGCGATGCCTCAATCGCATGAACGACCTGATCGAAGGCGCGCGCGTCGAGGGCGAGGTCTTCGTCGACGGCCGCAGTGTATACGAGCCCTCGGTGGACCTCGCGGAGCTGCGGAAGCGAGTGGGGATGGTGTTCCAGACGCCCAACCCATTCCCGATGTCGATCTTCGACAACGTCGCTTACGGGCCGCGCCTCCACGGGGCGCACGACCGCCGCGAGCTGTCTGAGATCGTGGAGCGCAGCCTGCGCGGGGCCGCCATCTGGGAGGAAGTGAAGGACAAGCTGCGCCAGTCGGCCCTCGACCTCTCCGGCGGGCAGCAGCAGAGGCTCTGCATCGCCCGCGTGCTCGCCGTGGAGCCGGAGGTGTTGCTGATGGACGAACCGTGCAGCGCGCTCGACCCCACGGCCACCTTCCGCATCGAAGAGTTGATGTTGGAGCTGATGGAGAGCTATACTATTGTGATCGTCACGCACAACATGTATCAGGCCTCGCGCGTTTCCCAGAACACCGGCTTCTTCCTGACGGGAGAGCTGATAGAATACGGGCCCACCGTCGACATATTTGAGAATCCACAGGACCGACGCACGGACGACTACGTGCGGGGACGGTTCGGATAGCGAGATCGACCATGCGACGCACACGGCAAGCTTTCGACGAGCAGCTTGAGGTTCTCGAGAAGCGCCTCCTGGAGATGGGCCGGTTCGTAGAGGCGATGTTGGAGAAGGCCGTCCGCTCTCTCGCCGACCAAGACGGCAAGCTGGCGCGCGAGGTCATCGCGGAAGACGACACCGCCGACGCCATGGACCTGGACATCGAGCAGCAGTGCATGCGGCTGCTCGCCCTCCAGCAGCCCATGTCGCGCGACCTTCGCACCATCGGCACGGTGATGAAGGTGATAGCCGACGTGGAGCGTATCGGCGACTACTCCGTGGACATCGCCAAGACCGCCATCAAGCTGGCGGACACGCACTACTTCAAGCCCCTGGTGGATATCCCGAAGATGACGGAGATCGTCCGAGCCATGCTGCGCCAGGCGCTCCAAGCCCTGGTGAACCACGACCTCGACTTGGTCGCGCAAGTCATCAATACCGATGATGCCGTGGACAAGCTTTGGTACAAGCTGCTCGA
>CAZWRO010000096.1:3087-6022 GCA_964635365.1 uncultured bacterium
CATCCTTGCCCCTCGGTGCCGCTGAGAGCCACCTCCGGCCGGAAGAAACACTTGCTTTCTCTTCGAAGCAACGGCTGGATATATCTCACTTCTCCCTCCGGGTGTGGAAAGATGAGATGAGTCAGCCGCTGCCATCAGCGCCGGATTGCGGTGGTGTGCGGCCGGCTTGGGGGTTTCGCAATGAACTGTAGGCAACGGGAGGGCATCGTGACGCGCCGATTTTCGCCCAACTCACAGCAATCGAAGTCCAACCTTACACGGCACCTCGGGGCCGCGTTTCTCTGCTTGCTAGTGCTCGGGGTCGCCGTATCCGGGGCGCGCGCGAGTTCCGCCGAGGCCCCTGCCGTCGAGAACGTGGCCCTCGCCGGCGAGTCCGGAGCGCTGACGGTGGAGATCGCCACCAGCGCGCCTCAGCCCCCGGAGTTTCAGACCTACATCTACCAGCGACCCGATCGCTTGATCATCGACCTCGGCGGATTCGTGTGGAAGCAGGGGCGCACCGCCCATCTCTCCGCCGGCCGCGCGGGCGTGGACACCATTCGCGTGGGCCAGCACCGCAGCGACCCGCCGGCCACGCGAATAGTGCTCGACCTTTACGTATCTCCCGATCAGCTCTCCTATGAGACCATCGAAACCGCCGACAGCGGACGCTTGGTTTTCCAGTTCGCTCCAGTCGCCGGTGCTGCGGCGCCGCAATCGGCTCCCGTCGACCCCGTCGCTCCGACCTTTGTTGCCCCCGAGCCCGAGGAGGAAGCCGGCACGGCGCCGGCCCCCCAGGAAGACACCTCCGCAGAGCCCGAGCAAGAGACGGCCATCGCCGCCGCCATGGCGGCGGCTCCGCCTCCGCCGCCCGCGGCTGTCAGCGTCTCCAATTCCAGGAAGATAATCGGCTGGGTTCTCGTAGGCGTTGCGGTTGCGCTGCTGATCGCGGCGCGGTGGCGCTGGTTCTGCGACTTGGCCTTCGGCCGGAAGCCGCGCGCAGCCGTTGCCGAAACGGCCCCAGCCGAAACGGCTCCGGCCGAGGCGGCCGAGCCGAAAGAGGAAGAGCTCGCGGAGGAATTTGAGGTTGTCGCGGTTGCTTCTGATGGTGAGCCGCTTCCGATCGAGGAAGTTCGGCCGGAGACGAAGGAAGTCCCGATGGTTGCCGCGGAGGAAGTCGAGGCCTTGGAAGCCGAGTCCCCCGTGGTCGAAGAAGACACTGCGGAACCCGTAGTTGAGGTGCCGGCTGAGCCGGCAGCCGAGGTGCCGGTCGCTGAAGAGACGCCCGCACAGCCGGTCGAGACTCTCCCGGTTGTCGTTTCGCCGCCAAGCCCGGCGGCGTTAGTGGGCGAGCTGCCGGAAGCCGACCCCGACACCAGGATGGCGGTGCTCGCGCGCCTGAAGGAGAGGATGGGCGAAGAGCACGGATTGCTCCTGCCCTTCCTCAAGGACTCTAACCCCAAGGTGCGCGCGGCCGTTGCCGAGGCCGTGGGAGAGCTCCGCGCAGCTGAGTACGCCGGCGCACTGGCGGCCGCGCTGGGCGACCCGGACCGGGAGGTGCAGATCAGCGTGCTCCGCGCATTCCAGGGCCTGGGGGAGGCGGCTTCCTACTACGTCGACTACGTCAGGTCGAGGCTGGCCGACCCCGATCCGTTGGTGCGAGCCCAGGCGACCGAGGCGGTGGCGGCGATGACCCCCGTCCCCGAGTCTGAGTCGGCGGCCGAGGCCGTCCTCAGCGGAACCGGCGAGTCCCGGCGCGACGCCTCCTGAGCGGCCCGAAAGAACGGCCGGACGCGCGCCGGCCGGCGCTACACGGAGAGCTTCATCAGCTCCGCCGCGTTCTTCCACGCGATCTGCTCTCGCTCGTCGTCGGTGAGCGGGAGGTCGCGCAAACGCCCCACCCAGGTGTCGATATCACACAGCGGGTAGTCGATGCCGAACACCAACTTCGAAGGCCCTAGCTCGCGCAGCGCGAGGGTCATGGTTCCCCCCGCCACCATGGGCCAGCCGGAGGTGTCCGCCCAGACGTTATCGTGCGCCCGCGCCACCGCAATGCCCTCGCGGAAGGCCCAGGTGCCGCCGATGTGAGCCATGATGATGCGCGCCTTCGGGTGTCTCTCCGCCAGCCGCGCGACGGCCGCCGAATCCTCCGCCGTGGAGGCATGATTGCTGATGGGGACGTCCAGCTCGACCGCCTTCTCATAGATGGCGTCCATCGCCGGGCCTTCCCGGTCGTGCCCCGCGATGTAGGGACAGATCTCCCCCACGATCTTCGCGCCCCGCTGCTCGACCCATTCCTCCATGAGGGTCAGCGTCACATCGAGCGCGAAGGGATTCGGGGTGAAGCCGAGGAGGAACCGCTCGGGCGCCAGGCTCACCAGCTCGGCGGCGGCCTCGTTCGCCCGTCGCACCATCAATGGCTCCTGCTTGAACTTGTCCATTCCGCTGCCGGCGAAAATCACCATCCTTCCTTCCTGCGCCAGCCGCGATTCCCCGACCGCCTTCACATACACCTCGGGTCCAATCGGCCCCGGCGGAGCCTGTGGTATCTCCCACCCGGAGTCGTGGCCGTTCTCCCAATAGAGGTGCGAATGAACATCGATGACACGCATTCCAGCCTCCCGCGCGAATGATCTGCCGCCGGATCGAGGCTTCTACTCATCGGCGCCTATCTCCCCTCGCCGAGCAGGAGGCGTTTCGCGGCGGCGAGCAGAACCTCCTTCCGCAGTCAGTCGAGGAGGAGGAAGACCGTGAAGCGAGCGCAGGCGCCGAAAGTTGGCTTTGCCAAAGTCAAGGTAACCGACGCAGGAGATTTGGGCACTCATGGTGTCCACGACGACCTCTACGCGCGCCTGCTCTACCTCCACTCCTCCGACGGCCCGTCTCTCGTCATCTCCCTGGACGACATGGGCCTCACGCCGGGCCGGAGCATCGCCGTCAAGTCGCGCCTGGCGAA
>CAZWRO010000096.1:6122-8143 GCA_964635365.1 uncultured bacterium
ACGAGGCGGAGATGAACCGCGTCGGCGCCTCGCTGGCGCGGGAGCTGCTGCGGGGCCGTGCGGCCTTGCGCTGGCGGCCGCTCGAACGGGTGCTCTTCGCCTGCCGCAAGGAGAGCTTCCCGGTCCACGCCGACGTACGGAAGTACGCCGGGCGGTGGCCGGTGGCGAAGGCGGCCGCCCGCTTCACCGCCCTGGCTCGCCGCGGCGACGACCCGGCGGCGATGAAGGCGGCCCTCGATTGGAACCTGCGGTGCTGGGGCAACGACGACGCCAGTGCCAGTTGGCGTCGGCCCACCATCTCGCTCCCCTTCCACCTTATCGCTTTCAACGGCATCGGCCTCGTGGGGCTGCCCACCGAGGTGTGGTGCGAGATCGGCCTCGCCGTCAAGAAGGCCTGTCAGGGGAAGCGGCTGCTCGTGGGCTCGCTGTGCGACGTCGCCACGAACTACGTGCCCACCCCGGGGGCCTTGCCTCTGGGCGGGTACGAAGCCGTCAACTCCATGCTCGAAGAGTCGGCCGGAGACCGGTTCGCCGACATCGGGGCCGCTTTGGTCGAAGAACATCTGTAGAGGAGCCGGCATGAAGTCCGCCACCGAGTATCTCTGGTTCAGCACCGAGCAACCGAGAGAGTACATAAACATCACCGATCGAGTCGCCGGAGTGGTGGCGGACAGCGGGATTCGGGAGGGCATGGTGCTGGTGTCGGCCATGCACATCACCGCCGGAGTGTATGTCAACGACGCCGAGTCGGGCATCATCCGGGACATCGACGAGTGGGCCGATCGCATCGCCCCGAAAGGGCCGGACTATCATCACCACGCCACCGGCGAGAGCAACGGGGACGCCCATCTCAAGAGCCTGCTGATCCATCACCAGGTGATAGTCCCCATCACCGAGGGAAGCCTCGACCTGGGCCCGTGGCAGCAGATCTACTACGCGGAGTTCGATGGGCGGCGGCGAAAGCGGGTGGTCATCAAAGCCATGGGAGAGTAGGGGAGGAGCAACTCCATTGAGGGAGGGGCCGTGACGGGGCAGACTCCACGAACTCCTCGCGGGCGGGCCGGCCTTGTCGGCCGCCTGTTGATCGCCGTCGGCCCGGCCTTACTCGCGGTGGCGCTTCGTTTGCTGCCCGGCCCGCAGATCACCGACGACGCCTACATCACGTTCAAGTACGTCCGCAACCTGGCCTCGGGCCTGGGCTTCACCTACAACCCCGGCGAGCACGTCCTCGGCACGACCACCCCCCTGTACACCCTCTCGCTCACCGGGCTCTACCTCCTGCTGGGCCGCCTCGGGGCCTCCATCATCACCATCAGCTACGTGCTGAACGCGATCCTCGAGGGGGCCAACACGGCTCTGCTCGCAAAGCTGGCGCGGCGGGCGACCGGCTCCCGCGCGGTGGGCGCGGCCTGCGGGCTTCTCTATGCTGTCTCCAGTGTCGCCATCGCGGTCTCCCTGAGCGGCATGGAGACCCCCCTCTACGTGCTGCTGATCCTCAGCACGCTGCTGCTGTTTCTTTCGGGTCGCACTCCCGCGGCGGCCGTCGTGTGTGCGCTGGCCGTCCTCACCCGCCCGGACGGCTTGCTGCTCGCGCTGGCTCTGCTGGCCTATCTGTTGGTGCGGGAAAGACGCCAACTGCCGAGGGTAATCGCGCTCGGAAGCTTCGTCCTCGCCCCGTGGCTGATCTTCAGCTCCCTCTATTTCGGCAGCCCCATCGCCACTTCCGTCGCCGCCAAGAACGTCGTCTACCTCCTCCCGCGTTTCGAGGCCCTGCGGGGCCTCGCCCACCACTGGTGCGCGCTGGTCGGGTTGGACCTGAATGGGCCTCCGGCCTGGGCGCTTGCCGCGGCGCTCACGGTTCTCTGGCTGCTCGGAATGCTGAGCGCGGCGCGCCGAGGCAGACGCTTCGGGCCGGCCGTCATCTTCCCGCTGCTCTACCTGTGCGCCTTCGCCATCGCCAACAAGCCCATGTTCCGGTGGTACTACGTGCCGCTGGAGCCGTTCTACTTGCTGGGCCTCGC
>CAZWRO010000097.1:0-8134 GCA_964635365.1 uncultured bacterium
CTGCCGAACTTCTTCGGGAAGCTGGCGCGCGGGGAGGAGGTCCGGATCGCCTATCTGGGTGGGAGCATCACGAAGTCGCCGGGGTGGCGAACGATGACTGAGGAGTGGTTTCAGGAACAGTACCCCCAGGCGAGGGTCGAGGGGATCAACGCGGGGCTCTCGGGCACCGGGTCCGATCTGGGAGTTTTCCGGCTGGAGCAGGATGTGCTTCGGCACGACCCGGAGGTGCTGTTCGTCGAGTTCACGGCCAACGATGCTTGGGCCTCCACCGAACGGATCCAAAGGTCGATGGAAGGCATCGTTCGCAAGGCGTGGCGGGCCCAGCCCGATCTCGACATCTGCTTTGTTTACGTGGTCTGCGAGGGGATGACCGAGGGTCTGCGGCAGGGCGAGGTCCCCCACACCTACGCGGCGCACGAAGCCATTGCGGAGCACTACGGCATTCCGACGATCTACATGGGGCTGGAGGTGGCGCGGCTCGAAGAAGAGGGCAGGCTCGTATTCACGGGCCGGTGGCCGGAGACCGACGAGGAGAGAGCTGCGCTCGGAGACAGGACCCTATTCTCGATGGATGGGGCGCACCCGTATGAGGCCGGGCACCGGCTCTATGCGGAGGCGGTGGCGCGAGCGATGGAGGAGATGAAGGAGGTCGGGGAGTCGGGGCCGCACGTCGTGCGAGCGCCGTTCGGCGAAGACAACTTCGAGTCGGCGACGCCGACGCCGCTGGAGCGGGCCGAGCTGAGCGCCGGGTGGCAGAAGCTCGACGTGGTGAACGACCCGGAGGCGAGGCAGTTCCGCGACGCCGCGGAGTTCGGCGATGAGCTCGACACGCTGTGGCTGGCGGAGGAGCCGGGGGAGAGCATCTCGTTTCGGTTCCGGGGCACGAGCGTGATGATGTACGACATGGTCGGCCCCGACTGCGGACAGATTATCGTCACCCTCGACGAGGAGGAGCCGAAGACCATCCCGCGGTTCGACTCCTGGTGTGAGGGTTACCGGGTTACGGTGCTGACGGCGGCGACTGATCTGCCGGATGCCGTTCACAGCGTCAGGTTCGAGATCGACGACGAGCAGCCGGACAAGGTCGGGGTGCTGGCTGAGCGAGGGGTGGAGATGGATGACCCGGAGAGATACGATGGGACGAAGTGGTATGTGGGGTACATCTTGGTGACGGGAGAAGTGCTGGATTAGCGGAAGAGGCCGCACGCGTCGGCGGGTGACAAGCCGGTTATCGTCTGTTTAGCGCGCGCGGGAGGGGGACAAAATAGGGAGCTGTCACTATTTGTCCCGCGGGTGTGGGGACGGGATGAAATAGGTGACTGTCTCTATTTTCCGAAAGCTGAAATCGGGGAGTCTCATTTCAGGTGGTCGAGGAACCTGGCGCAGATGCTCAGGAACAGCACAAACCCGAAGAAGTCCATGACCATGGTGACAAAAGGGCCCGTCATCATCGCGGGATCACGTCCAAGCCGCTTCAAGAGCACCGGGAAGACGCCGCCCAGCAGGGAAGCGATAAGTACATTCGCCCACAGCGCCCCGCCGATGATGATCCCCAGGAAGTAGTTGCCCTTCCATAGATAGGAGATCAGACCTAGGGCCAGGCCCAGCACAAGGCCATTGAGCAACCCGAGCAGTATCTCTTTCCTCGCCACCCGCCAGAAGGTTCGCAGGGTGGCTTCCTCTCCCACGGCCAGGGCCCGGATGGTGACCGCGAGGGCCTGGCTGCCCACGTTTCCCCCGATCGCCGAGATTACGGGCATGAACACAGCAAGGATGGCGACCTGGGCGATGAGGCCCTGAAAGGGGGCTATGCCCAGCGGAACCATCAGATAGAGAAGGAGGATGAGCAGCATCCAGGGGGCGCGTTTGCGCATCGCGAAGAGCACCGGAGTGTCGATCCCCTCGTCTCCCTCGGCGATGCCGCCCATCTTCTGCACGTCTTCAGTGAACTCTTCCTGCATCACATCCAGCACGTCATCAACCGTCACCACACCCACCAGGCGGTCTTCACTATCAAGCACGGGAATGGCCAGCAGGTCGTATTTTTGGATCAGCGCCGCGACCAGTTCCTTGTCGTCATTGACGTGCACGCTTGCCGCGTCCCGATTCATCAGGTCTACGACCCGGCTATCGGGCTGGGCGAAGACGAGGCCGCGGAAGGAAGCCACGCCCACCAGGCGCCTCTGGGCATCCACTACATAGGCGTAGTACACTGCTTCCCGCGGACCGGCGTGGGCGCGGATGAACTCGATAGCCTCCTGCGCGCTGAGGGACTCGAGTATGGGAGTCACCTCCGTCGTCATGATTGCGCCGGCCACATCCTCCGGGTAGGTCAGGAGATGGCCGACCTCACTGCGTCCGGGCTCCTCCATCTCGGCCAGCACGGATTCGGCCGCCTCGGTCGGCATATGACCCAGCACATCGGCGGCGTCGTCGGGGGCGACGTCTTGCAACAGGTCGGCCGCTCTTGCGACGTTGAAGTCCTGGAGTAAGAACGCGGCCAGCTCGGGGCTCAGAACCTCAGCAACCCGAGCCGCCGTCTCGCCATCGAGAGACGCGAATGCTCGGAGAGCCTCCTCTTCGTCCATCTGCTCGAAGGAAGCCGCTATGTCCGCGGGATGTTGTTGCACCTCAATCTCACCTCGTCGCTCTTCCGCCACTGTAGTTTCCCTTCGTGAAAAGCTCCGCGCCCACGACAAGTGCCAGAAAGCTCGTCGCTAAAAGGATGACCGCGTGCGTCATCCCCCGAGTCATCTGATGTCGTGGATGAAAGCCCTCGGGGAGACGTGCAAGGCCCCTATCAACCCGGCCGGGAGAAGGCGATCACCATGAAGGCCGCATATGCTACTAGCGCGATCACTCCCCAGGTCCTTCCAACCCCCTTCTTACGCAAGAGCAGCGGCAGCATCAGGAAAGCGAAGAGGAGCATGACGGGGAACTCGTAGCTCAGAGTCCGGGGCGCAACAGAAATCGGCGATATCAACGACACCGTTCCGGCAACCATGCCTATGTTGAAAACATTGCTGCCAATGATGTTGCCAACGGCAATCTCTCGCTCCCCCTTCCAAGCTCCGATCACAGTCGTCGCCATCTCTGGCAGCGAGGTGCCAACGGCCACCACCGTGGCGCCGATTATGAACTCAGGGACGCCGAACACACTCAAGATCTGCACGGAAGAGGCGACGAGGAGCTTTGACCCCACCGAAAGGCCGACTAGGCCAAGCAGGATGATAGTCAGGGCGCGAGGCAGCTTCGACTTGTCCGGGACATCCTCTTCGAGGCGAGGTCGTTGATCTCGATTCCCTCGCGAGAGGAGGCCGGTATACACGATGAACGCGATGAGACTCATAACGAGTACCGCGCCCTCGATCCTTCCAATACTCCCTCCTGTAAGGGCGGCAGCGAACAGGGCAAGAGATAGAACGATCATCGCCGGATACTCAAAAACGAGGCTGCGCCTGGAAACGGCGATAGGCGCTACCAGAGCGGCCACGGCCAGCGCAAGCCCAACGTTGGCTATATTGCTCCCCACCACATTCCCCAGCGCGATGTCTTTCTTGTCCATAAGCACCGCGACAAGGCTGACCACAAACTCGGGGGCGGAAGTGCCGAAGGCCACTACCGTCATGCCGATGACCATCTTTCTGATGCCGAGGATCTTCGCGGTGAAGGAGGCGCCGCTAACTACCAGTGACCCCGAGATGAAGGTCACAGCTATCCCGACAATCAGAAGCAGGAGCTGAAGTGGCATGCTTTAGTACCAATTTGCCCAAGACGTACAAGGCCTGTCATTTGAGGTGATCGTGCTGTCCGCCGTAGCTGGCGCGTCAGGAGATTATGTCCCCTTCTTAGTGGAAGGTCGGCGACGACTTCTCCTACGAAGGTTGGACGACTCTCCCGCGCTTATGTTAGGCCGCAAGGCGTTCCTTGTCAACGACTGAATTGGCGTTCTCATCGGCGGTTTGTTAGTCGTCGAGTGCGGCCGCCGCGCCCCAGGCTTTTTCGGCCCAGGCTTCGAGGGTGTCGAACTTCTCCTGCCAACTGGTGTGCATGGCGCCGACTACGCCGGGTATGCCCTCGACGGCCTTGAGCCAGGCGGCGATGGCGCTGCCGTCGTCGTCGTAGTCGTAGTAGCCGGATAGCACTTGCTGGTGGCCGCGGTCGGCGAACCAGCGGCAGTTCTTGCCTTTGAGATGGCCCGCCCAGTTGGCGAGGCCGATGTCCGGGTCAGCCCCTTCCCAGGAGCCTTCCCAGGAGCCCTCGACGAAGTAGTAGGGGCCGTCTTTGGCGTTGTGGTAGGGGTCGACCATGTCGGACCAGAGCCAGACCTTGGCGTCGGGGCGGAGCTCGCGGAGAATGCGGGCGGACTTGCGGATGCTGTCGGCCATGAGCTGACCGGGGGTGAGGTTGCGGGAGAGACAGGCGAGGTCGCGGTTGGCCGTGCGCACTTCATCTTGGGACATGAGGTAGGCATCGGGGTGGAGCAGCTCGTCGAGGCGAATGACCTGCTCGCGCATTATGTCGTACACCTTCGGATCGCTCAGGCAGGCGCATACTTGGTCGCCGTAGATGAAGAGGGGGTGGTAGTAGCTGAGGCGCACGACGGCGCCCTCGGGGATGCGCGTGTCGGCCGTCAGCTTCACGGTTGGCGGGGCGTGGTAGAGCTCCATGGGGTCGAGCAGGGGATCGACGATGGGCAGGAAGTCGCCTCCTTCTTCGTACTCCGTGCCGTCTTCGTCGCGGACGGTGACGGGGCAGCCGTCGCGACGCAGCACGTTCACGAGCGCGATTTCCTGAAGCGAGATATTGGACCACCAAACGGTGCCGGTGCCCTCGCTGGAGGTGCCGATGCCCACCAGTGCCTCGTCGAACTGGAAGCTGTTGAACACGGCGTGTTGCTCGCGCCAGTCGCTGCTCGGCAGCCCGCGCAGGCAGGCGTAGTTCAGCCGCCGCATGCGGCCCTCGGCATCGGTCGCGCGCACGACGATGTCTCCGCCCTCGCGGTTGTTCATGTCCTGAATCTTGGTGCGGACGGTCACGAGGTAGTGCCGGAAGGGCTTGAGCTTGACGCGCTGCGCCAGCCGACAGGGCTGGTCGGTGATCTCGGTGCGCACGGCGAGGCCACCGCCGGGCGCGGCGCCCGGCTCCATGAACAAGGTCGTGCCCAAGCCGGTCTGCACTTCCCAGTCGTCGAAACGCTGGCCGTCGGAGGAGGCGAAGGCGCCGTTGACGAGCGAGACCGGCGGGTCTTGCTCGAAGTGCAGCTCGCCGCCGCGGGCGACGAAGCGGGCGTCTCTGACGGGAACGCCCTCGGCGAGGTTGGGGTCGTAGGCGAGGATGGGGCCGGCGTAGCCGACGGGCATGCAATTAGCAAGGAGTGTGAAGCCGTGCTCGCGGATGGCGTCCCGCAGCCGCGCGATGCCCTGGCGGTAAGAGTCGGGCATGCGGTCGATGGTGAGCAGGTGATGATCGCCGAGTAGGATGGCGTTGAAGCCAGCGGCCTTGGCCCGCGGCAGAAGGGCAAGGGTCTTCTCTATGTTCTCGGGAACGGCGTGGTCTCGGAATACGAACAGCCAGCGCTCGGTTAGGGCGCTCATGATGGCACCTCCATGGAACCGTGAGCAACTGCAGCTCAATCAGTGATAGGGTGAGAGATTCGCACTCGTGGGGATGGGTCCTGCCAGGCCGGGGTGCGGACGCCGGAGGGGGAGGGGGACAGAATAGGTCACTGTGCGTATTCTCTCCTATTCTCTCATTTCGAACAGGTCAAAGAGCGATCGAACTCGCGCCCCAGACGGGCGAAGATAGCTCGCCAACGCGGCACGAAGTCCTCATGGTAGAGGTAGGGCCTCCATCCAAGCTTGAGGTAGATGGAGATGGCCGCGAGCCTGAAATCCTCCGTCCCCAGGCACGGCCGCTGGTAGCCCTCTTCCGCCAGCCGACTCGTGGCGGAGGCGGCCACGATGGTGCCAAGGCCCTTCCTTGTATGCGAAGGATCGGTCACCAGCCAGCCCATCTGCCCGGCATCAGCGTGACGAGGTATAGTACTGCCTCGCCAGCCCGCACCGGAGGCCACCAGCTCACCCGAGGCGAGGTGCTCGATGACGAAGAAGCCTCCCTCCAATGACCGTTCCCGCGCCTGCGGGAATCTGCCCTCGTCGGCGAAGGCGAGGTGAAACAGGTCGTCGTACTTCGCCTCATCGCCGGTACGGAACTGCCTCAGCAGATAGCCTTCCGGCACCGGAGGCACCTCCACCCGTGCAGTCGAGGGCCGCACCATCTCCAACTGGTGCTCGTATTCCGTTTCGACGAACGGATAGGCGGGCCGACCTGGTAAGCTGCGTAGTGGACTCATGGTGCAACTAGCTTCCCGTTCATCTTTCGCCTCCATTCCTCGCGAGCAGCGACACCCACCTCCATTGGAGGTCATCGCTATCGTATAGCCGCCGGCCGTAAGGTCTGCCGAAGCGACTGGCAAGCTCGCAGGTGGGGGTGTGGAACATCGCCTGCTGGCCGAGGGTTCGATCGTGCTCGTAGGCATCAAGAACGCCTGCCACTCCATCGGCCTTCAAATTGCCGAGCCGGTAGGCCGGTGAAACCGCCGTGAAGGTGAGATACACGTCGAAGCCGGGCGCGATGTAGAACGACACGGGATGGCCGCTGGTGGCCTCGCTGACGGAGCGTACGGCCGGCCCGGTGTCGTCGCGCAGACTGCGCAGGAGCACCCGCTCCGGAGTGCCGATGGGGCCGTCGATACGCGCCTCGCTCTGCTCCAGGAAGTCGCGCGGCACCCTCTCCAGGTCACCCTCCGTCGGCCGTAGATGTTCCAGGCCGAGAGCCGCGCCATCCGGGGTGGGGGAATGCATCCAGAAGGTGAATGGCCCGCTGAGGGCCTCGCATCGTTCACGCAAGCGAAGCTCCCTGCTCAGCGCAATGAGCCCCGGCAGATCAGGGATGAGCGCCTTGGTGAAGATCAGTTGCCAGCGCGGTCGAATGCCGGCCGCCAGGAGTCTCTCGGTGGCGATGAGCAGATCCCGAAACGCACCGCGGCGGCGGGCCGCCCAATCAGTCTTCTTCTCCATCCCGAAGAACGTGATCTGGCACTCGCGGACGCCGACCTCGTAGCTCCAGTGCGCGTACTCCGGATCGCGGGCGAGCCGCCACATGCTGAGGAGCTCCATCTCGCCCCGGTCGTATGGCGTATCGGACAGCTCTAGCTCTAGCGCGCGTAGGCGCTGGTAGTCGTCGGGGTAATCCGGCTCCCGGATCCAGGTGCTGACGCGCAGACCCCGCCAGGGCGCTCTTCCCTCACCGGGCCGGCGGAAGGCGCGGAACTGCGCCACCCCCCAGCGCACGTCATCGGTGCTCATGCAAGTGCGCGGCGTCGCCACCACCTCGTGGTCGAGCCAGCAGTGGCGGCACCGATTCGGGCAGCCATGCATATCGAAGGCAAGGCCAATATCGTCATCAGGCATGATGGCAGGCATAGGACCTCATCCTCCTGCTACGTCAGTATGACGGTGGCGTCGCTCAGCTTGTCGAGGTAGATACGCACAGCCGTCTGGTAGTCGGTGCCGGTGATGACGATGCTCGGCTGGTGCTTGCGCTTGAACACCAGCCAGATCATCTCCCAGAGCGTGTAGAACAGGTGCAGTCCCTCAACCGTGGAGAGCGAGATTCCGGCAATGTCCAGATAGCGCTGCCACATCGCGCGGCGAAGCGCGGGGAAGTGCTCGAACCACCGGCAGATCCCCAGGTCCCACTCGCCGAAGTTGAAGTCCCAGAGGGGCTTGCTGATGCGCGCTGCCTCCCAGTCCAGCACGCCAGTGATCTCCAGGGTGGCGGGATCGACAAGGAAGCTCTCCTCATGCAGATCCGCATGCACGAGGACGTCAGGCAGGCGCGCGAGTTCTCCGATGGCAGCCAGCCACTTTCGCTTCGTCTCAGCCTCCGACGCCAGTTCACCGGGCAGGGGGCAAGGGTGACTCAGGCGCTGCACGAAGCGGTAGATGAAGTCCAGGGCTTCCTCTGTGGTCTGCGAGGAGAGCGCCTTCTCGTGCCAGTTGTTCACCGTTGTCCGCTTTGCATCACTGCCGGATTGGACGGGAAGCAGAACCGGGAGTTCGTTTCGTGG
>CAZWRO010000098.1:0-8084 GCA_964635365.1 uncultured bacterium
GTCGTGCATTCAGTTGTACCTTGACTCCGGCCGCCTTCGATGATTGTCTGCCGCCATCGGGGGGTGGCTGCCGCCACTGGATTCGACGAGCGCGGCGGGAGAGCCTGTTGGTGTGTGGCGAGGGTGTGGGAGAACGAGACATACGGCGGAGGCGGCGGACGCAGCCACGTCCGGCCTACATCTGCTCGGGAGCGGAGACACCCATGGTGTCGAGGCAGATGCGAAGCACGGTCTGGGCGGCCTGGACGAGGGTCAGCCGGGCGGCGGTGAGGTCGGGGTTGTCGTCGTTGAGGACGCGGCAGTTGGTGTAGAAGCCGTGGAAGAGGGCGGCGAGCTCGCGGGCGTAGCGGGTCATGCGGTGGGGTTCGTAGCGGGCGGCCGCGTCGCTGATTTCGTAGGGGAAATCGGCGAGCTTGCGGATGAGGGCGAACTCGTCGGGGTGCTCGATGAGGTCGAGGTTGACCGAGTCGCTGGCGGGAAGGGGGACGCCCTTCTCCTCGGCCCCGCGGAGGATGCTGGAGATGCGGGCGTGGGCGTACTGGACGTAGTAGACGGGGTTGTCGGCGGCCTGCTTCTTGGCCAGCTCGAGGTCGAAGTCGAGGTGGCTTTCCAGGGACTGCATGAGGAAGAAGAACCGCGCGGCATCGGCGCCGACGTCCTGGAGGAGGCCGGCGAGGGGCACGATGTCGCCGGCGCGCTTCGACATGCGGACCATTTCGGAGCCGCGGAAGAGGCGAACGATCTGGTGGATTAGGATTTCGAAGCGATCGGCGTCGTAGCCGAGGGCGCGCACGCCGGCCTTGGTGCGGGTGATGTGGCCGTGGTGGTCGGGGCCCCAGATGTCGATTAGGCGATGGAAGCCGCGGTCGAACTTGTTCTTGTGGTAGGCGAGGTCGGCGGCGAGATAGCCGGGGCGGCCGTCCCGGCGGACGAGGACCTGGTCTTGGTCGTCGCCGAACTCGGTGGCTTTGAACCAGAGGGCGCCTTCGGACTCGTAGGTGTGCCCAGCTTCTTTGAGCTGCTCGAGCGTGGCTTCGACGGCCTTCTCGGCGTAGAGGGAACTCTCGTAGAACCAGGTGTCGAAGTTGACGCCGAAGGCGGCCATGTCGCGCTGCTGGCCGGCGATGATCTGTTCGAGCGAATACTTATAGAAGGCCTGGAGTCGTTCCTCCCGCGGCATCTTGAGATACTTGTCGCCTTCGGCCTTGACCAGCCCCTCGGCCATGTCTATGACGTAGTCGCCCTGGTATCCGTCTTCGGGAACGGTAGCATCTTGGCCGAGCTGCTGGAGGTAGCGGGCTTCGAGGGTGACGGCGAAGTTCTGAATCTGGGTGGAGTTGAGGGCGTCGTTGATGTAGTACTCGCGCGAGACCTGCCAGCCCGTGCGCTGGAAGAGCTTGGCGAGGGTGTCGCCGATGGCGGCGGCACGGCCCTGGACGACGGCGACGGGGCCGGTGGGGTTGGCGCTGACGAATTCGAGGAGCAGGCGCTTGCCTTGGCCTGCGTCGGAGCGGCCGAAGTCGTCGCCCTGGTTGATGATGTCGCGCACGACGGACCGGAGCCAGGCCGGGGCGAGGGTGAAGTTGATGAAGCCCGGGCCGGCGATTTCGACGCGGTCGACGGAGCCCTCCGGGAACTGGAGGCGGCGGATGAGGAGGTCGGCCACTTCCCGCGGGTTGCGTCCGGCTTCGCTGGCGACGGCCATGGCAAGGCCGGTGGAGAAGTCGCCGTGGCGCGCGTCGCGCGGGACTTGAAGCTCGATGGTGGCGTTGGGCGTGTCGGGCAGCTCGCCGGCTTGCTGGGCCGCGGCGAGGGCTTTGGAGAGGGCTTCTGTCAGCAGTTCTCTGGCCATAAGTGCTCCGGTGTCGTTATCCTGTCAGTTGCGACCAGGCCGAGGCCAGCAGCGGCCCCAGATAGTGGACCAGCATGGCGACGGCGGCAAAGCCGGCCGTCACCTGGACGAATCCGCCGTTCCAAAGGCGACGCCGCAGGCTGGCGCGGGCGCCGGGCCGGGCCTGCACGCGTGCGATGAGCTCCTCCCCCGCGCGAATCGCCTGGGAGAGCTGGCGGTCGGAAGGGGGGCGGGTGGTAACCCACCGCTGCAGCCCGGACCCCAGTCGTCGCCACGTGACCAAGACGATCATCACGAGCGCAAGAAGCGCTAACACCCCGGTAGCCTCATCTACCTTGGCGCTGAGGGCGGATACAAACTGCTGACCGATGATGAGGAGGATCAGCAGGGCCATGAGATTTGTTCCACAGCGCCGGTGAACCCGGGGCATTGCCCTGACTTTCTCCAGGGTGAGGTCCTCTCCTTCCTCTATCGCATGGACGACCATGTGCTCGGAGGCATGGACTCCGGTGAGGGGGGAGAGGCGAAGCAGCAGGAGGAAGAGGCCGATCTGGAGCGCGTAGGCGACGAGCACGGCGGCGGCGACGAGGTTCGGGGGCAGCTCTTGTGCGGCCGCCTCCGAAACCGGTAGCAGCCGGTCGACGGACCAGGCGAAGCCGTAGACGAGGCCGCTGGCGAGGAGATTGAGGAGCATGAGGGCGACCCCGGTGGCGGCGAGGGCGAAGTCGCCGGCGCCGGCGCGCAGGGCGCCGGTGGTGAGGTGGACGCCGAAGGGGGTGGCGAGGCCGGCCATGGGCGGCAGGAGCGGCTCGCCCGCGAGGGCGGCCAGCAGGTCGCGCCGCAGCAGCAGCCCGAGGTATCGCCCGTCGGGGGCGGACACGGGCACGGCGGCGGCGGAGGGATCGCGCAGGGCCTGAGAAACCGTGGATAGGTCCTGGAGCTCGGAGGCGATGAAGGGAATGGGGCGCGTGATCTGCTGGACCAAGGTGGTCCGAGCGGCCTGCCGGGGGTCGTCGGCCTGGTAGATCTGCTCCACGAGGTCGGTCTCGTAGACGAGGCCGATTAGCTGCCCGCCCACGGCTACGGGGAGGAGGGGCAGGCCCCGGCGCCGGAGCAGGCGGATGGCCTTGGCGATGGTATCGTCGGGAGCCAGCACCGGCGACGGCTTGATGATATCTCTGAGATTGCCTATCTTCATTGTAGTCGGGTACCGACGAGCGATCTTGGGAGGCGGAGGTGCGGCCGACTTGTCATGGGCGCACGCTCTATGCTATCATAACTGGACCGATTAGACATCAAGTGGGAGCTACCCAATGGCAAGACGGTGTGATATTTGTGGTAAGGGTCCGCAGGTCGGGTGTAACGTGAGCCATTCTCACGTTCGCACTAAGCGACGGTGGCTGCCCAATCTGCAGCGCGTGAAGGCGACTCAGAAGGGCACGCCGGTTACGCTTCGGGTTTGCACGAAGTGCCTTAAGGCCGGGAAAGTGGTGCGCGCGGTGTAATCGTTCCGGGCTCCCGCGCCTGAGGCTAGTCACGCTTCGCCTTCGCCGTCCGCTCCCTGCGGGCGGCTTTCTTTTCGGCCTCGGCGCGAAGGAGAGCCACCTCCTCGTCGGTTAGCTCTCGCCATTGGCCCGGCTGGAGATCGCCGAGGGTGAGGGTGCCGACGCGGGTGCGGCGAAGGGCGACCACCGGATGGCCGACGGCCTTCAGCATTCTGCGGACCTGGCGCTTGCGGCCGGAGTGGATGGTCAGCTCCAGCAGAGAGGTATGCTGCTTCTTTCGGAGCAGGCGGACCCGCGCGGGTCCGGTGGGGCCGTCTTCCAGCAGCACGCCTTCTCGCAGACGACGGATCGCCTCGGGCCCGGGATGGGCTCGCACTTCCGCCTCGTATACTTTCTCGACCTGATAGCGGGGATGGGTGAGGCGATAGGTGAGGGCGCCGTCGTTGGTTATGAGGAGCAGGCCCTCGGTGTCGGCGTCGAGGCGACCGGCGGGGTAGAGGCGCTCGGCCCGGTCTCCCAGCAGGTCGAGCACGGTCTGGCGGCCGCGGGAGTCGGAGGCGGTGGAGAGCGGGCCGGCGGGCTTGTTGAGGAGGAGGTAGACTTTGGGTTCGATCTCGACGCGACGACCGTCCACCTCTACCTTTGAAGTCGAGGGGTCGACTTCGAGGGCGGGGTTGGTGACGGGGCGGCCGTCGACGCGAACGCGGCCGGCGCGGATGAGATCAGCGGCCTTGCGGCGGGAGGCCACCCCGGCGGCGGCGATTAGCTTTGACAATCTTTGCATGGGTGCGCACCATCAGGAACGCTAGGCTGAAGAAGGCCAGCGCGCGCACGACCCAGATGGTGGTGGCTGAGAAGCGCGTGCGCGGCACGGGCTGGGAGGCCAGCAGCGGCGTGCTGGCGACGGTGACGCCGTCGAGGACCAGGTGGGCTTCGCCCACAGGGTCACCCGGGGCGATGGGCGCCTCGACCACGTTGAGGGCGGTCTCCAGGCGGGCGGCGTCGGGATGGCCCGGTCCGGTCACGGCGGAGAGGGTCCACTCGCAGACGGCGGGGACGGATCCGCTCTTGCCCCGGCGAACGGGGGCGCGGCCAAGGGCATCGCCGGCGCGGGCGTGGATTCTCTGGCTATAGGTGGAGAAGCCGTATTCGAGGAGGGCGAGGGTGTCGGCGTACATGTCGGGGCTGTCGAGGACGACGGCGATGAGCTGCCAGCCCTCCCGCGTGCCGGAGGCGACCAAGCAGTGGCCGGACTGGTTCACGTAGCCGGTCTTGACGCCGTCCACGAAGTCGGCGCGCCAGAGGAGCTTGTTGTGGTTGATCACGCGGGCCGGGTCTTCGGGATTCTGCCGGGAGATTTCGACGACTTTGGTGGCGACGAGCTCGCGGAACAGGGGATGGTTCATGGCCGCGCGAGTGATGAGGGCGAGGTCGCTGGCGGTGGAGTAGTGGTCGCGCGCGTAGAGGCCGTGGGGGTTGACGAAATGGGTGTCGGTGGCGCCGAGATCTTGGGCGCGCTGGTTCATGCTCTCGGCGAAGGCCTCGACGCTCCCTCCGATATGGACGGCGATGGCGACGGCGGCGTCGTTGGCCGAGCCGATGAGGAGGCCGGCCAGCAAGTCGTGCATGGTGAGGCGCTCGCCGGGGGTGAGGTAGAGCGAAGAGCCGTTCGCTTGAGTCACCGTTTCGGGGATGGTGACGAGGTCATCGGGCTGGCTGGATTCGAGGGCCACCAGGGCCGTCATGATCTTGGTGGTGCTGGCCATGGGGCGGCGTTCGTGCATGGCGCGGTCGAAGAGCACGACGCCGGTGGCGGTGTCGACGAGCACGGCGGCGGCGGCCTCGACGGTCGGGGGCTGGGCGCAGGCCGGCGACGAGCAGCACAAGACGCAGGCGGCGATGGCGACGATGAGGGCGGAGACCCGGCTGGCCGCCGTCAACTGCATTCGGCCGACTGCTGCTGAGGCGGTGAAGAAGGTGGTGCTTCGTCGGCCGACTGCTCCGGAGGCGCTGGGGAAGGTGGCTCTTCGTCGGCCTTCCGCTCGCCGTCCTCGGGGAGCGAGGCGGCGACTTCGGCCTGGACGGAGGCTTCGTCGGCGGGGATGGATTCGATCTGCGGGAGGTCTTCGATGGAGTTAAGGCCGAAGTGGCCGAGGAAGTTCTGGGTGGTCCGATAGAGCATGGGGCGGCCGGGGGCATCCTTGCGGCCGGCCTCGCGGACGAGCTCATATTGAGTGAGGGTGTCGACGACGGAGTCGGAGTTGACGCCGCGGATGGCCTCGATTTCGGGCCGGGTCGCGGGCTGCTTGTAGGCGACGATGGCGAGGGTCTCCAGCGCCGCGCGAGAGAGGCGGAAGCGCTCGGGCTTGTGGAGCCTCGCTACGGTGGAGCCGTACTCGGGACGGGTGCAGACGTGATAGCCGCCGGCGACGCGGGCCACCTGGAGGCCGCGGCCGGCGTAGTCGGCTTCGAGCTGGCGGGCGAGGTCGTCGGCCTCCTGCGGGGTGACGTCGAGGATTTCGGCGAGCTCGGCGGTGGGGAGGGGATCGGCCGCCATGAAGAGGACGGCTTCCAGCGCGCAGAGCTTAGCCCGGCGCTGGTCCTCCGCCTGGTCGGTCGACTCCGCCTCTGGGTTCAGATCGCTCATGCGGGGTCAGGCGCTGTCACCGGATAGACTCGGATCGCGCCGAAGAGGCCGTCCTGGGCGACGCGCGCGCGCACGCGGAGGATGAGTTCGAGCAAGGCGAGGAAGGTGACGATGACTTCGGCGCGACTGGCGCTGTCGTCGAAGAGTTCTATGAATGCGAGGCCGCCCTTGGCCCAGCGAAGGCGGGCGGCGATGGCGGCGACTTTCTGGCCGACGGTGAAGCGCGTCCGGACGACGTCGCCGCTGGTGGGTTCCTTGACGCGGTTGAGCACACTCTGGAAGGCGGCCCAGAGGTCGAAGGAGGAGACGTCGCCGAGGATGAGATGGGGGCGCTCCTGGGGGGCGTCGCCGTTGCCGTTGGAGAGGTCGCCGCGGGAGAAGACAAAGCGCTGAAGCTCGGCACGGGAGCGGAGCTCCTGGGCCACGGTCTTGTATCGGCGGTACTCCACGAGGCGGGCGACGAGGGCGGCGCGCGGGTCGCCGGCTTCTTCCTCTTCGTCCTGGAGACGCTCCTCTTGCGGCAGGAGCATCCGCGACTTGATCTCCATGAGTTCGGCCGCCATCACCAGGAACTCGCCGGCCACTTCGATATTCAGGGAATCGAGCGAGGCGAGGTAGGCGAGGTATTGGTTCGTGATATGCTCGATGGGGATGTCGAAGACATCGATTTCCTCCCGGTCGATCAGATAGATGAGGAGGTCGAGCGGGCCTTCGAAGGTCGAGGCTCGACTGCCGGTCGAGGCTCGACTGCCGGCGGAAAGTCCGCTGCCAAGCGGGAGCTTTACGGGGTGACCGGTGAACACTCTGTCCGACGGCGCCGCGGGGTGAGGCGCGACACGCGGGGGGGTAGCCTCAGTGCCAAACATTCCTATCTCCGTTGCCACAATCTCTGCTGTGTTGTGTGCTCTCGTTCGCTGTTGCCAGCCGTCGGGTTACTTTAAGTATGCCTCATTCCGAGCCGGCTGTATATGCTCTGCGACAGGGGCTCGGCGGAGGCGCCGCTTCGGAGGGGAGCGGCGCACGCGAGCCGGGACGCTAGCGCAGCTTCATGGCGCGCCAAACCAGTTCCATCGTTTCTTCTGTCTTCTGGCGGGCCCGCCTGGCACCTTCTTCGAGTGCCGCGTCGACCACGGCGGGATCGGCGAGGAGCTCCGCCCGGCGCTCCCAATGGGGGGCGAGGACGCCGCAGATGATGTCGGCGAGGCGCTGCTTGTGGGCGACGCACCCGAGCTTGGCGGCCTCGCAGTCGGCCTTGACCTCGGGCGCCTCGTCGGGGGCGTAGGCGGCGTGGTAGGCGTAGACGGGGCAGGTGTCGGGATGGCCGGGGTCAGTCTTGCGGATCTTTTCGGGGTCGGTGAACATCTGGCCGATCTTCTTGCGCACGACCTCGGGGGAGTCGGAGAGGTAGATGCAGTTGTTGTAGGACTTGCTCATCTTGCGCCCGTCGAGGCCGGGCAGCACGGCCAGCTCGGTGAGCAAGGCCTGCGGCTCGGGGAAGGTCTCGCCATAGAGGTGGTTAAAGCGGCGGGCGATCTCCCGCGTTAGCTCCAGGTGGGCGACTTGGTCTCGGCCCACGGGCACGACGTCGGACCGGTAGACGAGGATGTCGGCGGCCATGAGCACGGGATAGCCCAGCAGCCCGTAGGAGGGATTGGCGATGTGGAGCTGCTCTCGCTTCTCTTTGTAGGTGGGGACGCGCTCGAGCCACCCGATGGGGGCGAGCATGGAGAGCAAGACGTGAAGCTCGCAGTGAGCGGGCACCAAGGACTGCACGACGACGGCGGTCTTCTGAGGATCGATCCCGGCCGCGAGGTAGTCGATGGCGGCTTCGCGGACGTTGGTGAGGATCTCGCTGGTGTCCTCGAAGGTGGTGGTGAGGGAATGCAGGTCAACGATGCCGGCGTAGAGTTCGTATCGGTCTTGAAGGCGGATCCAGTTGCGGAGGGCGCCTTCGAGGTTGCCGAGATGCAGGCGACCAGTCGCCTGCATGGCGCTGAAGATGACTTGTTTCTTTGCTTCGGGCATGATGGGGGAGATTATAGCATAGGGGGTTTGTGGCGCGCAACGGAGGGAGGCGACG
>CAZWRO010000099.1:0-4828 GCA_964635365.1 uncultured bacterium
GCCCAGCCCGCCGTCTGCCATCCTTCGCGCAAGCTCCTCTTCGATCTCCTTCAGGAAGGCGACGAGGTCCAGGATGGTCGCCATGAACACCCCTGTCCCATCGCTCTCCTCCCAGAAGGCGGAGGCCCCGGCCACACGCTGCGCCCGCCCGTCTTCCAGCGAGAGCAGCAGCATCACGCACTCCTTGTCCCTGGCGCGGGCCCGCTTCTCGGCATCCTCCAGCAGGGCCGCCGCCACCTCCTCCGCCTCCTCGACGTCGTCCACGAAAAGCTCCTGCACCAGCGCCGCGTGCCGCAGCTCGTACGGCTGGTAGTCGGTCAGCGCATAGCCGACCACCTTGCCGTCGCGCTCCGCAAGGCGAGCGCAGTCCCGGTCGGCATCCAGCGGCGGGCCGTTCCAGCTCTGCTCGCGGACGCCTTCCCGCCACGATTCGGCCGTCACCGAGGCGGCCCCGGAAAAGCCCTTAGCATAGCGGTTGAAGAGGCCCGCGATGGCCTCTTCGTCGCCTTCCCTGAAGCTCCGTATGGCAAGCCCCTTGCCTCTCTCCGCCATCTACATCAGCCTCCCCTCACCACCCGATGGGCCGATCCGAAAGCCCGCCTCAGCCGCGCGCAGCTCTCCGCCTCTCCCTCGCAGGACAGGAGTCTAGCCGCCTGCGCGTAGTCCACAGTCATCAACCCCTCCCGCAGCAACATGAACGTCGCCGCCGACATCTTCACGCTCACGTCGATCGCCCGCGGCCGCCGGCTGAGCATCTCCACGCCGCCGTCCTGAATCTTCGCATAGACCGCCGGGTGCGGCGACAGACGCAGCTCGACCGCGCACCGCCACCGGGCGAGATCCTTCGCTAGGCCTTCATCTTGCAGCATCCGCGACAGCGCCTTCGAGCAGGCCCTCGCCGGGTCCAGCAGCTTCACCCACGGCCGGTTGCGCGCAACGTCCACATATCCGAAGCGACGATACATCCGGTGCGCCACGATGCTGGTGCTCGTGAACAGCCCCGCGCACGAGTAGCCCGCGCCCTTCACCTCATCCATCGTGCGCTGAAACACCCGCCGCGCCAGCCCCTTCCGCCGGAACTCCGGCTCCGTGCCCACCCCCGCGATGCCGGCCATCCGCACCTCTCCCTTCGGGCCCAGCGGGAAGCGATGGGGGCCGTAGCTCACGTGGCTCACGTCTCTCTCCTCCACCTCCGCGTAGACGCGCCTCCACGTTCCGCGTTCCCTGGTCTTGATCTCGGCCTTGTCGCCGTCGCTCATCTAGCGATCTCCACGGGCTGTCCGGTGTCGGCCGAGCGTTCGATGGCACACGCGATCCGCGTCACCTCTCGCCCCTGCTCACCGGAGATCAGCGGCTCTCGGTCCTCTATCACGCAGCTCGCGAAGTGCCTCACGCTCTCCACCATGAACCCGACCTGCCTCCCGTGCACCCGCGGCGCGCCCAATACCTCGGCATAGCGCAGGCTCTCTTTTCCGGCGATCTCCACCGTGCGGTTCGAGGAGGTGTCGATATTGATGGTCGCCTCCGAGCCCACAATCTCGCACTTCAAATCGAACACGCTCGGCGCCGACTGCGGCAGCAGCCAGCAGTTCTCCACGGAGGCCACCGCCCCGCTCGGAAACTCCAGCGTGCTCTGGAAGAAGTCGGGAACATCGACCCCCTTCTCCTTCAGCACCCCGCCTCGGGACACGGCGTACACCCGCTGCGGCCACTCCCCCGTCAGCCAGCACACCATGTCGATGGCGTGCGCCCCCAGGAACCACAGCACCGAGGATCGCTCTGCCCAGGACAGCATCTCCAGCGGCACGTAAGTCGTGTTGCTGAGGCGGAAATAGAGCAGCCGCAATCGGCCCAGCTCGCCCGCGCGCAGCAGGCGATGCGCCTCGTGGAAGGCGGGATTCCAGCGGTTGTGAAAGTCCACCATCAGCTTGACCCCGCTCGCCTCCGCGGCGGCGATGATCTGATCGCATTCCTCCACGCTCATCGCCAGCGGCTTCTCCACCAGCAAATGCTTCCCGGCCTTCGCCAGCTCCACCGCGATCTGCGCGTGAGCGAAATCAGGCGTGGCCACCGAAACCGCGTCGATGTCACCGGCCGCGGCCACCTCCCGCCAGTCGGTGACGAATCCACCCGCGCCGTACTGCGACGCGACCTCCTTCGCTCGCCCTTCGTTCAGGTCACACACCAGGGCCAGCTCGGCCCCGGGAGTCGTGCTGTAGGCCTTCGCGTGCACCTCCCCGAAGAGTCCGGCCCCTACCAGCGCGAAGCGCTTCTTGGTCACTTGATTCCTCCTGCCCGTGGTGGTGAGTCGGTCCTTCGGTCGGTTCGAGGCCGACCGAAGAGCGCGTCAATCGGCGGCCGCCGGCGCGCTCTCCTCGGCCGGTGCTTTCCGCTCCCCCGCCTTCGCCGGCACGGCTCCCGCGGCTTTGGCACAGGCGAGGGCGATCTCGCCCGCCGTCCTTTCCGCCAGCGCCCCGAGGCAGCTATCCGTGTACAAGATCTCCGGGTCGGCGGCGAGCGCGTCCACCGCCTCCGCCTGGTGCGCCGCGACCCCCTGCCACACCGGAGAGCGATCCGCCACCGCGATCAACTCCGCCGCCACGTCGATGGTGGCGCGCGTCGGAGTCCCGGCCAGCGTGTCGGGGCCCGTGCGCTCGCTCTCCATCGCCTTCACCGTCACCAGCAGCAGATAGCGCGCGTTCCGGCTGCGGGCCGTCTCCACCGGATCCCCGAGGTCTCGATGGTACATGATGTCATCCCCCGCGATCTCGAAGCCGAGGGGAATCAGGCGCAGGTGTAGGTGTCTGGTGAAGTTCCTCCGCCAGGCATTCTCCCAGCGGCTGCCGTCGGGCGCGAGAATCCTCACCGCAATCGGCGTCGGAGGGTCGAACGGCTCCAGGCCTCCCCGCAGATCTCGTCGGTGGCTGGCCGCGGGCGGAGGGGTCGCGATGTCCTCCGGCTCCTCTCCTCCCAGCGCGCTCAGCCGGTCCTCCCGGCTCGACAGCACCGGGTGGGTGGCATAGATGTTCTGAATCCAGGGATGCAGATTGGGTTCATCCCCCAGCTTGCTCAACGCCGTCACCGCCATCCTGGCATCGTACCCGGCCGCCTCCGCATACCCGTAGCCGGCGAAGTCGGCCTCCCGTTCCAGCGCTCGGCTGTAGTGGGTGACGTAGGCCGTGGCTCCCAGGCCCGCCGCCGTCCGCCAGCCCGTCGCGCCGTCGGTGAAGATGTCGAGCAGCAGTCTCCCGATCTCGGCCCGACGCACGCGGCGTCCCTGTCGCTCGTGATGCCGCAGGTCGATGTGCGCCATCTCGTGCCCGACGACGAAGGCCGCCTCGTCAGCGTTCAGCTTCTCGTAGTACGCGCGGGTGATGCACACGAACCCGCCGGGGACCGCAAACGCGTTAAAGCCGCGCATATCCTCGATCACCCAGAAGTGCCACGGCAGCTCTTGCCGCTGCACCACGCCCGCCAGGTCCGCCCCGATGGCGTTCAGGGAGGGATCGGAGGTGAGGCCGTAGGGCCGCACCTCGGCCATCACCCGGCGGCCCAGGCGCACCTCCTCCTCCAGAGACAGCGCCCAGGCCGGCGCCACCGCGGCCAGGCACAACAGCAGCAGAAGCCACCTCGTAGCCGACCGTATCTTCACCGCTCTCGCCTCGATCTCAGCCTGCTCCCGCGCTCGCTTTGCGGGCTCGCTTTGCGGAATTGCGGCTATGGTATCGGCGCGGCGCGACTTGTGTCAAGTTTCCCCTCACGCAGGATGCCAGCCCCACTTGAGCGAATGCCAGCCCCAGGTCGAACCCCTCCTCGCCCTCGACCGTGACGGAGGAAACAGCAGCGGGAGCGAAGTGTGATACATCTGCAGGCCTTTCAGTCAACCGATCTGCCCGCCCTCGTCCAAGTCTGGAACCGCACCTTTCTCGGCGGCCCCAACTTCATCGCCGTCACCGAGCGCGAGTTGGCGCAGCGCGTCACCGATCAACCCTCATTTCGAGAAACGGAGATGTTCGTCGCCCGCAGAGAAGAGGAAGTCGTTGGCTTCGTCCACTTCGGACTGCGCATAAGGCCCTGGCCCGCGCGCGACGAGCTCGCCCGCGACCCGGCCGAAGGACACATCTACGCGCTGGTCGCGCCGGAAGCGGATGGCGCCCTCATCGAAACGCTGCTAACTCACGCCTGCGAGAGGCTCGCGCTCGCCGGCGCGCGGCGGGCGCTCCTCTACCCCAGTTGGGTGCAGGGCGTCCAGCCCTTCTACAACGGAATCGCCGGCGCCTACGAGATGCCGGGGCTGGCCCGCGACCGCCAAGGGCTGCGGGAGGTGGCGGCCGAGCAGGGGTTCGAAGTGGCGGCCGACTACGCGACGCCCGAGCTCGACCTCTCCCGCCGCGACCACATCAGATCGCTGCTCAAGGAGGGTGCGCGCCTGGGCGCGCAGGCCGCGCGCTGGGAGCTCGAGCCGCACGAGCGGAGGCTGCGCACCCCCCTCTTTCCCCCCCGGCGCTCCGTCGAGCTGACGCGAGACAGTCGCGTGGTGGCCATGGCCGCCTACGGCCTGTGGGAGGAATACGCCCGGCAATACGGACGCGGCCTCTTCGGGATCACCAGCGTCCAAGTGGAGAGTCGGTGGCAGGGAAAAGGCCTCGGCAAGCTGGCCATGATCCTCGCCATCGAAGCCGCCATGGCGGAGGGGGCCGAAGCCCTACACCTGCACGTCTACCGGGAGAATAGGCCCGCCTGGAACCTCTACCATCGGGCGCTCGGGTTCCGCCCCGCCTTCGCCTGGATCACCCTCGCCAGGCCGTTGCCCTAGCCGACTTTCCAG
>CAZWRO010000099.1:4928-7958 GCA_964635365.1 uncultured bacterium
CCAAGAGGCTTCTGGCCCTGTCATGATGATCGGGATTGTGGTATGCTCTTTCGAACCTGAGCTGCGGTTCAGAACGCCCGGCAGGCGAAATGGAGGCGGGGCTTGGTCTGTCGGTTATGTGGAGCGGCCAACCCACCGCAGCAATCCAGTTGCGTAACTTGTGGTTCGCCGCTTGAAAAGACGGCGGAAAGACGAGGAGGACGCAAGCACGCTGAAGCGCGCGTCGGCTCGGCGCCTTGGCTCCTGCTTTGCTTCGGCCTCGGGGCGAGCCTCGGCCTGGTAGTAACCCGGTTGCGGGCCGGCGGCGTCCCCCCCCTACGTGAATCCCTCATCGGTCTTGCGGTCGGCGGCCTTGCCGGCGTGCTTCTCGGCACCTTGCCCGGGCGAGCCGGCAAAGTCCTGCGGCGCGGCTGGGCCACTCTCCGCTACTTCCTCTGCAACTGGATCGCCGCCCGGAAGCTGGCCGCTGTCCGGCGTGTTTGCGAAGCTTCTCGCGCGTCGGACGAAGACGACCCGGACGCCGTCGTCAAGCTGACCGCCGCGCTGTGGCTCTCCGGCGAGCGCGACCAGGCCGAGCAGATCCTCCTCCGTCTCATCGCCTCCGGCGACGACGTCCCGCCTCTGGTTCATCACAACTGCGCGGTGGCGCAGGCCGCGCTCGGCCGCACCGCGCGCGCCGCGGAGGAGCTCGATCAAGTGCGTCGCCGCATGCCCTCCTCCACCACCCTCAACCGCAACCTCGGCCTCGCCCGCTGGAAGCTCGGCCAATTGGCGGAGGCCTCCCAGGCCTTTCACGAGGTAATCGAGCTCAACCCCGCCGACGAGAGCGCGCGCAACGCCCTCGCCCTCATCCTCGCGCGACAGGGCGAGCTGGACAGAGCCATCACCGAGCTCGAAACCGTTTCCGACCGCCGACACCGCGACCCGGACGTGCTCTGCAATCTCGGAGTCATCCATCAGTCCCGTGGCGACTTGGAGATCGCCGCCAGCTACTTCACCGCCGCCCTTCGCCGCCGGCCACACCACGCCGCCGCGCGTTTCAACCGGGCCATGTGCGCCATCCTCCAGGGCTGGTACCAGGCCGCGCTCGAGGACCTGTCTCTCCTCACTCGCATCTTCCCCAACCACGGCCGGGCGCTCATCCAGACCGCCATCTGCTGGTACCGACTCGGGAACCCCGGCCGCGCCCTCGAGGCCGCCCGCCGAGCCGTGCGCGCCAACCCCAGAGACTTCCAGATCTCCTACAACGCCGGAACCATCATGGTCCGGGAGAGCATGGCCGACCGCGCCATCACCGTGTTGGAAACCGCCTACGAGCTGAACCCGAAGAACGTCGATGTCATCGTCAACCTCGGCGTCGCCTGCTATCTCGGCGGACGGCTGCGACAAGCCATGGACCACTTCCGCGTGGCCGTGCGGCTCGGCCCAAGGCACGCCCTCGCCCGCTACAACTGCAGCGTCGCCTACAGCATGCTGGAGATGACGGAGGAGGCCGGCGAGCAGGCCCGCGAGCTCCTCAACCTCTACCCCGGTTTCCCCGAGGCCTTCAACGTCGCCGGCATCGTCGAGCTCCTCCAAGACAACCTCGTCGGCGCCGCCGCGCAGTTCCGGCGCGCCGCCGACGCGCTCCCCCGCAGCCCCCTCGTCCGGACCAACCTCGGCCTCACTTACTACTTGCAGGGCGATCTCCCCGCCGCCGCCGAGCAGCTCCGCTACGCCATCGCCCTCGATCCCGAACTCTCCGCCGCCCGCGATGTCGCCGGGCACGCCGCCATCGAGCTGGACCAGTTGTCGGAGGCCGTAGAGCACTTCACCGCCCTCGTCAAGCTCGAACCCTCCGCCCCCGACGCCCACTCCAACCTCGGCCTCGCCTACTACAGAGACGACCGCCTCAACGACGCCGTCGAGTGCTACAAACGCGTCCTCATCCTGTCGCCGCGATCCCCCGAAGGACACAACGATCTCGGCCTCGCCTACGCGAAGAACAAGATGCTCCCCGAGGCCGCCCGCCACCTCCTCCAAGTCATCGAGTGGCGCCCCGACAACCCCATGGCCCACAGCAACCTCGGCCTCGTCTACTACTTCAAAGGCGAAACCGAACGCGCGGTGGACCATTGGCGCGAAGTCACCCGCCTGTCGCCGGCCTACGCCCGCCTGCGCAAGGCCACCCGCTTCTCCGCCTACGACGACCAGGAGATGGTCATGCGCTCCGTCGACCGCCGCACCCGCGCGGCCCAGTTCCCCCTGAAGGTGGCCGCCTTCCGCCACAGCTTCGCGCTCGCGCTCGACGCCGACGACTACCACATGGAGCTCCCTTGGTCCGACCTGTTGGTCGTCCAGAGCTGGCAGGAGCGGGCGCGCCGGGCGCGCGCCGCCATGGCCAACTTCTGACAAGCCGGCTCAACTCAGTGCCGCCCTCGTCCTCTCCCCACTTGTCGGAAGAACTGCTTTTCGCTAGAATGTGACCGGCACGGGCACCGTAGCTCAGAGGTAGAGCAAGCGGTTCATAACCGCTAGGTCGCTGGTTCAAGTCCAGCCGGTGCCACCAGTTACCCACCAGCCTCCCGGAGTGCCCACCCGCCCCGCCTACCTCCGGCCCTTCAGAGCCGACGCCTCCCACCTCCTCCGTTCCCCTCTTGTCACGTTTTGGCGCCATCTAGCCCCGTCGCCGCCCAACGATGTCGGTTTTCTGGACAGCTCTGCTGGATTACCGCCCCTAGAGGGGCATTAATTCGCCGTGTTGTTGGTATCCTATATATGACGCCGGCCGTCCCGTGAACGGCAAATCATAATCTCCTCGCCTCCTTGACGGGCAGTGCAGCCACGAGAAGCAAACGGGACGGCCGCGCTTATGGCCCCCCTCTGGCGTCCGCCTTCAGCCCCGGCACCGCATCTTCCGCCGTCAATTAGTGTGCCGTATTATCGTGGGGACACGACATTAACATGGAAACCCGCCGCGCATCGGCAGGAGGCCGAACCTCTCCGGCGAATTTCCAGCAATCGCCAATTCAGGTGCGTCGCACCGTAATG
>CAZWRO010000100.1:0-1183 GCA_964635365.1 uncultured bacterium
CTCTACCGGGCCGCCTCTCGCCTCCGAAACCTGCTCCGCCCCTCGCCCAAGCGTCCCCTCTAACCCCGGCGCAACCGTCGCCCACCAGTTGCGCGCACCGCTCCGCCATCTTTTCCACCCCCTCGCCTCCGAGCAGGTCCCACCGCCCCCCGCTGGAATCCCCTACTCGTGCTCATCCTCGGCCTCGAAACCAGTTGTGACGAAACCGCCGCCGCCGTCGTCAGCGGCCCCCGCGAGGACGCCGTCACTCTCCTCTCCAGCGTCGTCGCCTCCCAGGACGACCTCCACGCCCACTTCGGCGGCATCGTCCCCGAAATCGCCTCCCGCCGCCACCTCGAAATCATCACCGCCGTCATCCAGGAGGCCATGCAGCGCGCCTCCGTCACCTGGGACGACATCCAAGGCCTCGCCGTCACCAACGGGCCCGGCCTCATCGGCTCCCTCGTGGTCGGCGTCGCCACCGCCAACGCCCTCGCCCGGGCCCGCAGCCTCCCTCTCGTGGCCATTCACCACCTCGAAGGCCACATCTACAGCGCCTCCCTCGCCGCCCCCCTCCCCCTGCCGCTGCTCGCCCTCATCGCCTCCGGCGGCCACAGCCACCTCGTCCTCATGCGCGACCACGGCCTCTACGAAGTCCTCGGCCGCACTCGCGACGACGCCCCCGGAGAGGCCTTCGAAAAGGGCGCCCGCCTGCTGGGCCTCCCCTATCCCGGCGGCCCGCGCCTCGCCGCCCTCGCCGACTCCTTCTCCGGCCGCGTCGAGCCTCTGCCCCGAGCCCGCCTTCCCCGCTCCTGGGACTTCAGCTTCAGTGGAGTCAAGACCGCCCTCGCCCGCGCCGTTCGCGAGCAGCCGCCCGACGAAGAGCAACGCGCGCGGCTCGCCGCCGCCTACCAAGAGTCCATCGTCCTATCCCTCACCGAGCGCGTCCTCCAAGCCGCCGACCAGTTCGGCGGCTATCCCGTCTTCGTCGTCGGCGGCGTCGCCGGCAACCGCCGGCTGCGCGAGCTCCTCACCGAGCGCGCCGGCGCCGTCGGCCTGCCCGTCACCTTCCCCGAAGTCAGCCTCTGCACCGACAACGCCGCCATGATCGCCGCCGCCGGAGCCTTCAAGCTCTCCCTCTCCGGCCCCCAAGCCGCGGCCCTCGACTGCTCCGCCAACCTCCCGCTGGAGAGCTGGCCCGCGC
>CAZWRO010000100.1:1283-4417 GCA_964635365.1 uncultured bacterium
AAATGGGTCGTGTGGTATACTCCGGCCTCGATAGGAGACGGCGGGATGAACGGAGCAGTCCATTCATCGCACGATCCCGGTCTCTCAGAAGCGCAGATGACACCGAATAGCGCCTCGCCCACGTCGGCGAAGGTCGTTCAACGTCATCCTGCGTGTTCCCTTACCCCCCCAACTGTGCGGTGCAGCCGTCGTCATCTTGGCGTCCGCCTCGCGGACGCGGCCGTTCCGCGCCGGGCTTTCGCTGATCGCCCCCTCTTCGCCAAAGTCCGCGCGCTGAGCTGCCAACATCCTGGCAACACTCGTCACAGGAGACATCGCAGCCATGGACGCAGCAGTAGCACGCCAGATTTGGAACTACATCGGCATGTTAGGGGTGGATCGAGAAACCGCCCGCGACCTCTACCAAGAGGCCGACACTGCAGTTTGGGAAGCCAGCGCCCACCGGGCCACATACGAGTGTCGTAGCTACCTGGTCAAAACCGGGATCGGCGCCATTCGCCACTGGCTCCGCGATCGCTACTGCATCATCCGTATCCCCGGCTATCTCCACGATCGCGGTCAGGCCTCGCTGCACATGAAGACCATCCTCCCCCTCGAGGATGTCCACGAAACCGTTGGGGAGCGCTTCGAGGAGTCCCTCCTGGAACGCCTCAACGTCGACAACAAGCGCAAAACCGTCATGCGCCTCCTCGCCCAGCTTACCCGAGCCGAGCGCCAGGTCATGGAGAGCCTCCTCGCCGGCCACACCATCCGAGACATCGCCCGCGACCGTCGCGTGCGCGTCGGCTGCGTCTACGCTCAGCGCAGCAAAGCCATCGGCAAGCTTCGCAAGCTCGTGCTCCAGGAAGCCGCCTCCGGCAACGGCGGTCAGCGTCGCGTCGCTTCCGGCCACGCCTAGTGCTCAGTAGAGTTGAATTTGACCTGAGCCTAACCCTCTCTGTTCGGCAGGAGCTTGCTCCTGCCCCAAAAACGGAGGCTCGAAAACAGCGCACAATAAACTTTACTGAGCACTAGGCCGGCATGAAATGCGCTCTAGTTGTCCGACTTGAAGGAGCTCAAATCAGCCCACGCCGAGATATCCGTCCACCGGCGAGTCTCCTCCGAAGAGACCACTCCGCCGCCAGGCCGCACCTGTCCCGGCTTCGGATAGAAGCATCGCTCACACTGGAAACAGTCGCTGCTTCCCGGCGCAGAAACCAGATACCTCGGTATTCGGGTCAGCGTTCTGCCGCACGTGCAGCACTTCGGGGCCTCCGCCAAAGCCGTCGCCCCGCCCTGCGGGTTCCCGCCCTGCGGGGCCCCTTTCCGCAGCCGCCAAGACCTCGGTGCCTGCCGGATTCTCTTCTTGCTCTTAATCACCGGTCATCACCATTTTCAGTATTCCCGAAATCCGCGGAACTCCTAACCTCGTTTGCCAGTCTAATTGTCAGGATACACTAGGAGCTATTTCATAACCTCCTCTCGAGGTTGTGAAACAGCATAGCAAAGGCGGCAGGCTTTGTGAGGCGCATTTCAGGCGAGCCTACGGGCCGGCCGATCTGGGGTTATGAAATGCGCTATAGGGGTCTCAGCGTTGACACTGCCACACCTTTGTGTTAGACTGCCGGCCGGCGCCGCGCGGGAAAGACGGCCTCAGCTCGCGCAAAGCGGGACGCGCCAGGAGGTCCTCTGCATGCCAAGAGCCGTGTGGGCCTGTCTCATTCTGCTAGTCTGCCTCACCGCCGCCAGCTCCTCCGCGTGGGCCGTCGAGCGAGGCCTGGCCGGTGTTCGACTCGGCGACAACGCTCTCAGTCTGCTCTCCAACTCCAACTTCGGCCAGCCCAACTACATCGGCCCCATCGGCTCCCTCGGAATGCCCGAGCTCGAGCCGGTCGTCGCACTCGGCGCCTCCGGTCCCTCCGGCCCCGGCGGCCCAGGTGGACCCCAACCCGCTGGTGGTGTGCGCGCCAGCGCTCCCGACGAGGGCGCCGGCATGTACTGGTACTACCGTCGCCCCGGCGGCGTCGTCCTCGTCCTCACCCTCAGCCCCACGGGAGACATCACCGCCCTCACCCTCACCGGCACCACTCCCTACGCAGCCGGCCGCACCACCCGGAACATCGGGCTCAGCAGCGGCTACATGGAAATCATCGCCCAATACGGATACCCCGACCAAGTGGTCACCATCGGCAGTGCCGTTGAAATGACCTACGTCGACCACGGCGTCCGCTTCCATCTCCAAGGCATGCGCGTTACCGAAATCGCCATCGGCGTCTACGTGACCGCCGCCGTCGAAGCCGCACCAAGTGCCACTCCCGAGGTCACCCCTCCTCCGGCCGGACTCACGGTCGAAGAGCTAAGGGGCTACCTCTAAACCGCGCGCTCGGGTCCGCTCGGGAGGACGATATGCAGATTCCTGGCTCCGCTAAACACTGTCTAGTCGCCGCCCTGCTCGTCGCCGTGACCGCCCTCATCCTGGTCACGCCCGCCAGCGCGCTGGAAGATAGCTTGATGGGCGTCCGTATCGGCGCCTCCTACCGCGACCTTGTCGAGCGCTTCGGGCAACCCGCCGGCATCCTCTTCCCCGCCGGAGGCCGCATGATTTTCCAGACCATGCCCGCACTCACCCCCTCCTCAGCAGGCCTGCCGCAGTTCGCCGCCCAGCCCGTCACCACCGATATGCCCGTCTGGGTCCTGCCCGCCCGCGTCGGCTTCCTCACCGAAACCCAGAGCCAGTGGTGCTATGACCTCCGCCACACCCGCGGCGTTGCTCTCGCCATCGTTCTCAGCGGCGAGGGCGCCGACGCTGTCGTTACCGACGTCGTCGTCGCCGGATTCCCCGAGAACCTCGCCAACAAGCCCGTCCCGGTCCGCACCGAGCGCGGCATAACCCTCCAGAGCACCTTCTCCGAACTCCTCCAGACCTATGGATATCCGCCCCTAATCGAAATCTACGTCCCCTCCGGCGCCGCCCGCGCCGGTGGCGGCGCGGCCCCCGGCGGCGCCATGCGAGCCGGTGCGCGCGGCGGTGGTGGCGGCGGAGGCGCGCGCGGCGGTGGCGGAGGCGCCCGCAGCGGCGGCCGCGGTGGCATGGGCATGCGCGGCGGACGCGGCCGGGCTGACGCCGGGCCATCGGCCAAAACCATCCTCACCGC
>CAZWRO010000100.1:4517-7938 GCA_964635365.1 uncultured bacterium
GCGGCGGACGCGGCCGGGCTGACGCCGGGCCATCGGCCAAAACCATCCTCACCGCTCAGGCCCCCCCGTTCGAACTCGTCCTCACCGGCGGCATGAGGGGCGGTGGCCGCAGTGGTGGCGGCACCGGCGCCCGCGGCGGAGGCATGGGAGGCCGCGGTGGCGGTGGTGGCGCTCGCGGTGGCGGCGCAGCCGGTGGCGGCGCTCGACGCGCCTTGCCCCCGCTCGGCGCTCAGGCCGGGCCAGGCGCAGCCGACCAGCTCACGGCCAGCGCCGTCGTCAACTACCAATCCATCGCCCTTTCCCGCAACTGCATAATCACCTACGAAGGCATTGCCTTCACCCTGCACGACATGCGCGTCATGCGCATTCATGTGTCCGAGTAGCACCCAGACGCGCGCCTACCCGAATCTGCCGGACGCGCCACCAGGGAGCACGGCCTCCAGCCGAGGCCCTTGCTCCTCTTTTCGTTCCCGGACGACTCCGCTTCGCGCATCGAGTGAGAGAGGTGCTGACTAATGCGAGTACGCTATCAACTAGCCGTCGCGGTCCTGGTCATCGTTCTCATGTTCAGCTCCTTCCTGGCCGGCCGCCAGTTCCAGTCGCTGTCCGACTCCCTGCCCGGAGGCGCCGGAGGCCTGGTCACCGCCATCCTCGGCGTCGGCGGCCGCGCCTTCGCCGCGCCCGGCATCGAGGACGTCAGCATAGAGCCCCTCCAAACCTTCCAGGAAGTCTTCTCCCACTTGCGCCGCCAATACGTCTTCCCCCTCCAGGACGAGCGCGCCCTCACCTACGCCGCCATCCACGGAATGCTCGCCGTCCTCCAGAGCGAACCCTACGAGGACCGCTACACCCGCTTCCTGCCCCCGGAGGAGTACCGCTCCTCATCGACGAAAACGAAGGCCACTTCGGAGGCATCGGCGCCGAAATCGGCGTCCGCGAAGTCGACGGCCCCGCCGCCTCCCCCGATATCCCCGAAGGCCTCATCTGCCCCTCCTGCGGCGCCGACATCAGCGCCCCCAAGCGCTACCAGATCGTCATCATCGCCCCCCTCCCCGACACCCCGGCCGAGCGCGCCGGCGTCCGCTCCGGCGACCGCATCCTCAGCATCGACGACACCCCCACCGCCGGCCTGGGCCTCTCCGAGGCCGTCCACCTCATCAAAGGCCGCCCGGGCACGACCGTCGTCCTCGCCATGGGCCGCGATGACATCGAAGAGCCCGTCAGCATCGAAATCACCCGCGCCGTCATCCAGGTCCGCAGCGTCGACCACCGCATGCTCCCCGACGGCCTCGCCTACCTCCGCATCAGCACCTTCAACGAGACCACCCCCGACCTCGTCCGCCAGGCCCTCGGCGAGCTCCGCAGCGGCGGCATGCGCGCCCTCGTCCTCGACCTCCGCAACGACTCCGGCGGCGGCCTCGAGTCTTGCATCGAAGTGGCCAGCCAATTCGTCGGCGAAGGCCCCATCGTCTACATCGAAGAGCGCGGCGAGACCCGCCAGCCTCGCAACGCCATCGGCCGACCCAGTCGCATCGACGTCCCCCTCGCCGTCCTCGTCAACGTCGGCACCGCCAGCGCCGCCGAAATCCTCGCCGGCGCCATTCAGGACAACGGCCTCGGCACTCTCGTCGGCGAAAAGACCTTCGGCAAGGGCCTCGTTCTCACAATCCTCCCCCTCCGCGACGGCTCCGCCCTCGCCCTCTCCACCTCCCGCTACCTCACCCCCAACCTGCGAGACATCGAGCACCGAGGCATCGAGCCCGAGATGGTCGTCGAGCAGCCGCCCAGCAACCAGTACATACCTCCCCTCAGCGAGAACGACGAGCAGGGCGCCGCCGCCCTCAGATTCCTCCGCGAGCAGTTGCGCGCCGCGCCAGTGGGCGCACACACTTAGCGCGGCGCTGACCGCGCAACCGCGGCAGAGAAATGCCCACTCGCGACGCACCCACCGCCAAGCTGAAGAAAGTCGTCAGCGCCTCCCGGCGCACCGAGCTGCTCGACCACTACCCCGACCACCTCGCCCGCCGCCTCCAGCAGCTCGGCCGCGAAAACATCCACACCCTCGTGCTGTGGACCAAGCACCCCGCCAACCTCCTCCACCACCCCGCCCTGGACGACCTCCTCCCCCGCGTCGGCCAGCTCTTCCTCCACTGGACCATCACCGGCCTCGGCGGCACCTTCCTCGAACCCAACGTCCCGCCTCCCGACCACCAGCTCGCCCTCCTCGACGACGTCGTCGCCCGCCTCGGCGACCCCCGCCGTCTCCATTGGCGCTACGACCCCCTACTCTCCGTCCGCCGCGAGGCCGAGCGCGTCACCAACCTCGACCTCGACCTCTTCCGCTCCCTCGCCGAGCCCATCGCCCGCGCCGGCGTCCCCGTCGTACACACCTCCTTCGTCACCCTCTACCCCAAAGTCGTCCGTCGCCTCGCCGCCGCCGGCGTCGAAGCCGAAACCCATCCCCCCGAGGCCCGCCGCGACTTCCTCTCCCGCCTCTCCCAGGCCGCCTCCGACCTCGGCCTCCAGTTCCTCACCTGCTGCGAGCCCGGCTTCCCCCGCCGGCGCTGCATCGACGGCCACCTCCTCTCCCAGCTCCACCCCACCGGCGAGCCTTGCCGCACCGACCGCGCCCGCGGCCAGCGCGAACTCTGCGGCTGCACCGCCTCCCTCGACATCGGCCGCTACCTCCCCTGCCCCAACCGCTGCCTCTACTGCTACGCCCACCCCGCCGCGGTGTAAGCCAACCCGACAGGTAACCTCTCCCCCCTGCCGAATCAGAACTTGAACAGGACCAAAGCCATGCCCTACTGCCCAAGCTGCAACTGCGAATACCGCCCCGGCACGCGCCGCTGCTCGGATTGCGACGTAGACCTCCTCGAGGGTTCGCCTCCCTCTCCCTCTTCCCAGCCCGCACCCCCCGACGAGAACGCGCCCGTCCGCCTCTGCCACGTCCCGGATCCCACCGAGGCCCAGATCGTCCGCGCCGCCCTCGCCGAAGCCGGCATCCGCTCCGTGCTACAGATCCACGGCCCCATCACCGCCAGGCTCACGACCGTGGCCGACGGCGCCACCCACGACTTCGCCCTCATCTTCGTCTCCAGAAAGCAGCTCGCCGCAGCCCGAGCAGTCCTGGCCGAAATCGCAGCCAGCCCCGTCGTCTGGCCGGAGGGCATGGAGCCTCAGGACGAAGAAGACCCCGCCGACTGACCCCCGCCAGGCCGATTCCACCCCGCCCTCTCGCCCATCGGCAGGTAACTCCGCCCCTCCCGCCGAATCCCCCCCTTGGTTGGGCTTAGTCCCTCCAGAGAAACCATCTTGTGCGTCGGCGTTGGTGCGAGGCGACACGCTTCCCCCGCCGACAAGGAGGTCTACCGATGCGTCGATGCATGTGGTCGTTCCTTCTCGTCGCGCTGGCTCTCAC
>CAZWRO010000101.1:0-2608 GCA_964635365.1 uncultured bacterium
GTATACCACACCCCAAGCAGAGAACGTCGTCAGCCCGACCCCTCGCCCCCGACCTGCTCCCGGATCATCTCCGCCAGCGCCCGAAACGCCCGCCCCCGGTGGCTGATGGCGTGCTTCTCCTCCGGCCTCAGCTCCGCCATCGTACACTCATACCCCTCCGGCACGAACACCGGATCATACCCGAACCCTCCGCTTCCCTTCGGCGCCCGGCCGATTCTCCCCCGACACTCCCCCTCCGCCAGCCGCGTCTCTCCCTCCGGAGTCGCATACGCCGCCGCGCACCGAAACCGGGCCTGCCTCCGATCGTCGGGGACCTCGCGCATCAGATCGAGCAACTTGCCATAGCGGTCCGCGTCGCTGGCCCTCTCTCCCGCGAAGCGCGCCGACCTCACCCCCGGCGCTCCGTCGAGCGCCTCCACCTCCAGCCCCGAGTCATCCGCAATCGCCGCCAGCCCCGTCGCGCGCGCCACGTGCGCGGCCTTGGCGATGGCGTTCGCGGCGAAAGTCTCGCCCACTTCGGGGGGCAGCTCGACTTCGGGGAACTCCGACAGGCCCACCACCTCGAACCCCAGCTCCGCGGCCGAAAGCACCTCTGCGATCTCCCTCGCCTTCGACCGGTTCAAGCTCGCCACGACCAAGCGGGCGCGCCCGCTCACAAGCCTACCTCTTTGAGGGCCTCCTTCTGGCCTTGCGTCAGGAGGCGAATTCCCTTTGCGGCGAGGGCGAGCATCTCGTCCAGACGCTCGTGAGTGAACGGCATCCCCTCCGCCGTGCCCTGCACCTCGACGAACTTCCCGCCCCCCGTCATCACCACATTCATATCCACCGCGGCCGTACTGTCTTCCGTATAGGCCAGGTCGATCATCGGCTCCCCCTGCACTATCCCCACGCTCACCGCCGCCACGCTGTCGAACGTCGGCAGCTTCGCGAACACGCCGTCGACTTGCAACCTGTGCAAGGCCTCCATCAGCGCCACATAGGCCCCGGTTATCGCCGCCGTCCGCGTCCCCCCATCCGCCTGGAGCACATCGCAGTCCAGCGTTATCGTGCGCTCTCCGAGGGCGTCGAGATCGGTGATGGCCCGCAGAGACCGACCCACCAGGCGTTGTATCTCATGCGTGCGGCCGCTGCTCTGGGTCCGCGCCCGCGGCGTGCGCTCCGACCCCGCCCGCGGCAACATCCCATACTCCCCCGTCACCCAGCCCCGCTGACTCCCGGCGAGAAAGCGCGGCACCTCCGACAGCACGGAGGCCGTACAGATCACCACCGTGTCGCCGACCTCGATCAGACACGATCCCTCGGCGTACTTGCTGTAGCCGGTGGACATGGTCACCGGGCGCAGTTGATCGTTCGCTCGGCCATCGGCCCTGGACATTGCTTGTCCCTCCTACTCCCACCCGCGCAACGAATTCGCCTGCTAGCTCCCCAGCCGCTTCGCAACCGGCTTCGCCTCCAGCCTCGCATAAGGCGGCAGCGGCCCGCCGATGAGCGGCCGCGCGTACTCGACGAAGGCCTCCGTAACATCGTTGCCCGCCTCGTTGATATACTCGGCCGGCACCGGTCGCTCCGCGTTCGCCACCGCCTCCAACGCCGCCAGTCCCGTCTCGCAGCGATACGGGTCGTTGCTCACCCGCTCGAGCGTAATCATCTGATCCGTCAGGCCCTCGCACGCCCGCTGCACCGCCGCCGCCCCCGCCATCTTCGCCTCGGCCACGTCCACCTCCGACTGCAGCGACCCGAACGCGCGCTGGAAGGTCCCGGCCTTGTTCGCCCGCGCCTTCACGCCCAGCTCCTCCGACACGAACTGCTGCAAATAGTCGCCGATGCCGCCGAGCTGGCCGTGCCCGAACGCGTCCACATCCGTGGACTTGGTGGACTGGACGATGGGCCGGCCCTCCGCATCCTTCAATCCCTCGCACACCGCCACCACACACCCGCGGCCCTGCTCCAGTTGCCCCTTGACGTCCGCCAGGAACTGCTCCTTGTCGAACACCCTCTCCGGCAGATAGATCAAGTGCGGCGCGTCCCCCGGCTCCTCCCGCGCCAGCGCCGTCGAGGCCGTAATCCACCCGGCATTGCGGCCCATCGTCTCGATAATCTTCACCGGCGTCACGGTGCACATCGCCAGGCTGTCTCGCCCCGCATCCCGCACCGCCATCGCATTGAACCGCGCCACGCTCCCGTAGCCGGGACAATGGTCCGTATAGCCCAGGTCGTTGTCCACCGTCTTCGGCACGCCGACCACCCGCATCTCCCACCCCGCCTTGGCCGCGAGCTGGCCGATCTTGTGCGAGGTGTCCGCCGAGTCGTTGCCGCCTATGTAGCAGAGGTAGCGTATCTCATGCGCCTTGAACAGCTCGATGAGCCGGTCGTAATCGGCCTCGCTGAGCTTCCGGCGGCAGGAGCCCAGCGCGGCGGCGGGCGTGTGCGGCAGCAGGGAGATCACTTCCTCCGGCTGCCCGCTGAGATCGATCGCCTCCTCCTCCAGGAATCCCTGGACGCCGTGCACCATCCCGTAGACGGCCTCTATCTCAGAGTGTCGCCGGGCCTCCTCGACCACTCCGGCCAGGCTCGCGTTAATCACCGCGGTGGGCCCTCCCGACTGGCC
>CAZWRO010000101.1:2708-4865 GCA_964635365.1 uncultured bacterium
CACAGCCCCAAGTGAAACAGCTGCTAGCGAGTGAGCCATCTCGTCAGCGAGTCGGCGTGCTGATTGCGGCTCGCCATCAGACGATCGAGGGCCCCTTCGACGTCACGGCCCTCTCTCACTACCGCGTTCACCGCGAGCGCGAAGGACATAGGGTCGTCGTCACCGGGGAACAGCACGCTTCTCCCCATCAGAGCCCCGAGGACGTTGCGCCGTGCGCGCACCCCGTCCGCCAACTGGTTCAGCATGGGCGTCGGATCGCCCGCCACTCCGCCGGCCACTATCACCAGCGGCAGGGTGGTGCTCCGCGCCACCCGCTCGAAGCCCTCGCAGTACGGAATCTGCAGCCATAGGTTGCGGGAAGAGTCCCCGAGCGCGGAGGCGACGCCTATCACCCTCACGATCTCGGCCACGGTGCGCTTGAGGCGCAGCCGCCCCTCGACCTTCATCACCGGAACCGGCTCCACGAACACCGACAGCCCGCGCTCGTTGCATCCGGATACCGCACTCGCGCAATACTCCAGCGTGCGGTTCGTCAGCTCCGGCTCCTCCAGACAAATGCGAGACACGACCTTGCCCCCGTCGAGATTCAGATCCTCCAGCGATTCCGGCGTGAAGCACGTCAGCCGGTCGTCGGTCTCCCAGGACGATCCCGCGAGGCCCGACCGATTCATCGATCCCAGCAGCACGCGATTGTCCAGGAAGCTCGGCCCGCCGGCCTCCCGTATCAGGGCGTTGATGATGAGCAGGTCCTCGATGATATCCGTGCTGGCGATGATCCCGTCCACACCGGGGACCGTCATGATACGCAGGATGCGCCCCAGGTATTGCTGCCGGTCGCCCATCGCAATCGGGTTCTCGCCCACTCCCGTCAGCATTCGCGCCGGGTGGTCCGCGGCCAGCAGCACCAACCGGGCATCCGCGACCAGGTCCCTGCGGCGCTTCCGGCGCTCGGCCTCTTGCAGGATCAGCTGCGGCCGCTTCACCCTAACGTCGGTGATCCTATCGAACACCAGCATCGGTAAGAAGGAAGGGAGATTGAACTCATACTCTTCCAGGCTGTACGAAATCATGATGACAACACCTCCGGATTCACAAGATGACGCGGCCGTTCGCCTCTGAGGCCGGCGAGCAGGTTCTCGGCGGCCGTGGTCGCCATGCGACCGCGCGTGGCGACGCTCGCCGATCCGATATGCGGCAGCAACACTACATTGTCCAGTTCCAAAAAGGGATCATCGGGAGTCAAAGGCTCCACGTCGTAGACGTCGAGCCCCGCCGCAAAGATGCGCCCCTCGCGCAGCGCGGCCGCCAAAGCGCGCTGGTGCACCAGCGGCCCCCGCGCCGAGTTTATAAAGATCGCCGTCGGCTTCATGAGCGTGAGCTCCGCCGGGCCGATAAGGTGGTGCGTCTCCTCGGTGAGAGGCGCGTGCAGCGACACGATATCGGACGCGCGCAGCAGATCCGGCAGCTCGGCGAACTCGGCGCCGAGCTCCTGCTCCGCCTCCGACTTGCGCACCACGTCGTGGTACAGCAATCGCATCCCGAATCCCTTGGCTCGCCGCGCCACCGCCTGGCCGATCCGTCCCAACCCCACCAGGCCCAGCGTGGCACCGTAAACGTCCTGCCCCAACATCAACTGAGGCGACCAGCTTTGCCACTTCCCGGCGCGAAGATACCCGTCCGCCTGCACCACCCGACGAGCCGCCGCCATGATCAGCGCCCAGGCCAGGTCGGCCGTCGTTTCCGTCAGGATTCCCGGCGTGTTGCAGACCAGTATCTTCCGGGCCGAAGCGGCCGCGACGTCGATGTTGTCGTGGCCCACCGCGTAGTTGCTTATCACGCGAAGCTTGTCCGCCGCGCCGATCACCTCCGCGTCGATCCTGTCCGTGAGCAGGCAGAGCAGCCCGTCGATCCCCCGAACTTGCTCCATCAGCGCGTCGCGGCCGGGCGGCCTCTCCGGCTCCGGCCACACCACCACCTCCGCCTCCGCGCGAATCGTACTGATCGCCTCTTCCGCCAGCGGACGCGTTATATAGACCTTGTTCACGAGCCTTCAGGCCTCACAGATCAACTCCAGGAGATCGGGCCGACAAAATACATCGTCCGGCAGGGCCTGCATTGCCCTGCCGGCCGTTTTACCCTCGACTCAACACTTCGCCG
>CAZWRO010000101.1:4965-6082 GCA_964635365.1 uncultured bacterium
CCGCCAGTTGTCTCCGAGCGCGCTCGTATACCGCGTTGCGGTTCGACCAGGAAGGATATTCCCCCGCCTCCCACATCACCGCCGGCAGCAGCTCGGAGAGCAGCGCGTTCACCTCTTCGCCATGCCCGGCCTGCTCGGCCAGCCACATGTACTCGACATCCTGAACCCCCCGGCGATACATCTTCAGACGGATCGACGCGATGGGTCCCGGATATCCTCGGTCCTGGTCGGGAAACACTTGGTCCTGACCCGGGTAGAAAAGCGTGCCGTCGCCATTGCCCCGGCCGCGGGCGTAGCCCGGGTCGAACGTCACCGGCTCCACGAACACATTCTTGGGCTGATCGTCCGGCTGCTCATTACTGTTCGGGAACCAGTGCGTGCTCTCCCACGTGAACCAGCGCGGGATGTGGCATAGGTGCCCGATCCAGGGCTTCAAACGCAAGGCGATCCCGTACTCGTCAATCATGTCGGCCGTCGTCTCCGGGCGATGTCCCGCGTATAGCCACACCCGCTCGCCCCGCGCTTCCGCCGCCTGCACTCGCTCGCGGGGGTACCAGCTCGACTGAGTGCACCAGATGTCGACCGAGCCCACGAGCGAGTCCCGCGGCGCGGTCGTCACAAACACCGGCAGCTCGCGGCCCGGCCCCGGATTGCTGTGAATCCAGCCGGCCCGCTCCACTATCCAATCCATGCGGTCGCGCCGCGGCTCGTCCGTCAGGTAGAGGAAGTACTCCACTTCGGGCGCGTGCTCCTGAAACCAGGTGACCCACCGGTCGGACTGGGCTCGGTAGCTGGCTTCATCATCGGGGAAATCGACCCGATAGGTGTGGATCGAGAATACGGTGTTGCCCACCCCCTCCCCGGGGCCTTGATAGCCCTCGGCGCGCGTGTAGGCTTCGCCCGAGAGCGTCCCCTGCAGCGCCTGCAGTTCCTCCCACAGTCCCCCGCCGATCAGCTCCACCCGGTGGCGATGGGCCATGCGGTGGTAGTTCAGTATCAACGGCCACAGTGCCGGGCCCTCGCTCAGCCCGTGGCGAGGCGCGATCTTCTCGCCGCTGTAGAAGATCATCGAGCGATAGTGGTTCTCGTCCGGGAGCGCGAAGTCGAGCACCTCCAG
>CAZWRO010000101.1:6182-7907 GCA_964635365.1 uncultured bacterium
TGCCACCCTGATCGCGAAGGTGCGGCTCAGCGACTCAGGGCCGCGGTCAGATCTGCGCCCAGGCGTGCAGCAGCGCGCGCTTGGCGCCGGCAATCACCACGTCTGAGGTCTCTCCCTCCATGGGTTGCACCTCGAAGCTCACCACCGGCATCGTGGTCGGGGCGCTGCGCTTGAAGAAGCCGGCGTAGATCAACGCCTCCAGAAATCGCTTCAGCTCCTCCGTGCCGGTCGTCCCGCCGGGGAACCCGAAACGAGGGTGACGGTCGCCGTAGGCCGCGTGCCTGGAATCGCCGACGACGCAGTTGCCGATGTGTACGTGGATCAGATGATCGATTGCGGAGAGCACCATGTCGTGCACGTTCTCCCGCAGCAGCGGCTGGTGGCTCAGGTCGATGGTGAGGCCGAAGTTGCTGTACTCACCGGCCACCGCCTCCGCCACCGCGGCGGCTTCCTTCGTCGGCCCGATCAAGCACCGCTTATCTATCGTGCGATCGAAGTTCTCCAACGAAATGGCGACCATCCGCTCCTCGGCCTTCTCTTGCGCGTCGGCGCAGAGCTGCTTGAGCGAGTCGATCAGCGCCTCGGTGGCCTTCGGGCGGTCCGATTCGCCCGGGTCCGCGCCGCTCAAGACGACGAGGAGGCTGGCCCCCAGCTCATAGGCCTCGTCGATGAGCTGCTTGCTTTCGTCGATGGCCTTCCGCCGTCCCGCCTGGTCGAGGTCGCACAGGCTGAGCTGCTGCTGAAGCAAGACGGGCTGCGCGCCGAAGATGACATCCAAACCGGCGACGGCCAGCATGTCGGCCGCCTCCGCGCGCGTCTTGCGGTCTTTGATCCGCGTCACCTCCACCGCGGAGAAGAACGGGTCGAGGGCTATCTGCCGCAGGGTTTCGAGGATGGGGCCCTCCCCGGCCATCACCTGGGGAAATGCCATGGGATGAACGATGCCGACGTTACAATAGGCTTCGAGCGGATCTTGCATTGGGGCCTCCTAGGCCTGCTCCTGCACCCACGAATGAGCGGGGTCCTCACGCGGATGCATCACGCGTTTCTCTCCGGCCAGCATCCAGAGATAGTACAGCTCGTATCCAGGCGCCGCCCCCACTGGATGAAAGCCTTTGGTGATGATGACGGTGTCTCGGTCCTGCACGGCGTACCCTTCGTCGAAGCCGTCTCCGTACACCCGCTGGAAGCCGAAGCCCTGTTGGGGCTTGAGGCGGAAGTGATAGACCTCCTCCAGCTTCGACTCCGCCGGTAGGTCTTCCGTGTCATGCTTGTGGGGAGGATAGCTGGACCAGAGGCCCGGCGGGTTGAAAGTCTCCCCCACCAGAATCCGCTGCGCGGTAAGGTTGTCGGGGGTGGCGAGGTCGTAAATCTCCCGCCGATAGGTGCCCCGGCCCGCGGTGCGAACCGCCACCTGGTCCGGCGAAATCAACTTCGGCTCTCCGCCGCGTTCGGCCCGGGAACAGCAGAGCGCCACCTCCACCGGCCCTCTCCCGGTTACGCTCAGAGAGGACTTGGGGGGCGCGTAGACGACCGCGGGCTTTCCGTCGAACACCTCCGCGCGGCCGCCGATGTTGGCCCAGGCCGTGCCGCCGACGGCCACGTCGCAGCGGCCGCTGAGGACGACGAGTACGGCCTCCTGGTCGGCCAAGGCGCGCTCCCACGACTGGCCGTCAGACAGGTTCAGCAGGCCGAATTCGAGATAGCTCAGTTCGGAATCGCCAG
>CAZWRO010000102.1:0-1767 GCA_964635365.1 uncultured bacterium
TGGTGGCGGATCGGCTCCAGAGAGGTGCCAACCGCCACCAGATACCACTCGCTCCCGAGCCGCCGCAGGCGATAGGACGCGTACACGGTGTGTCGCGTGCCCTCGGGGTCGTAGAACACGTGGCGTCCCGTGTAGAAGACCTCGTGCGTTGAGATCCAGATCGGGCTGTTGAAATCCATCGCCACGGTCTGTGTAGTCGCCATCGCGTCGACGGTCATTGCATAGTAATCTTCGGTGGCGGTGCTGTAGGCATACTCGCCGTCGAAGTACACCCTGATATCGATGTTGTCGGTCAAGTGATAGGCGAGGGAGTCGATGTCACTATCTAACCATGCGCGCCTGACATCTGCGATCGCCCTCGCTGCGCCCGAGTAGTCGATCCCGTAATCACTATAGTAGTAGCGATACGGCGTGCTGGGCGCGTAGACGTACTCCGTCCTGACGATGTAGGTACGGGCGGGATGGACCCAGGCTGGGCACCAGCCCCAGTAGTGATAGATCGACGGATAGTACCCTGGGTACGAGAAGGCAAGCCAGTACGGATCCGACCAGTAGTACCCGTAGTAGAAGCCAATCACCACCGGAGAATGGTGGGGACGATGGGTCCCTGCCCAGTAACCGTCCGAGTAGCCATCCCAGTAACCATCCCAGTAATCCAGGCGACTGCGCGGCACGATCACATAGTCATAGACGGGTGGTCCGAAACGGTTCTCGACGTGTCGGTAGCCGATGCTTATACGGCTGACGCGATCCCGCAAGACGATCGGCATATCAGCCGCAACCTGATTCCCCAGCACATCTTGCATCGGGCGCACCCCGCGCGAACGCGCAGTTGTTCGGTTGCGCTGGACGAGGTTCTCCCTCAGTTGCTGCTGGAGTCGAGTCTGCTGACCGGGCGAAACCGCCCTCAGGTTCCGTTCGGCCTCCGGGCCGCTGAAGCGCGCCCTGGGAGTCGTCCCCCTGCTCTCGCCGGGAGTGGCTGTGCGAGGATTGACGGGACGCTCCACGCGATCCTGAACCTGCCCTGGACGATTCTGCGTGGGGCGCTGGACTTGTGGGCGGTCCTGCGTGACTCGGCCCGGACTCTCCTCGGCCTCGCGCCCCCAAACGCGCGGGTTGGGGCGTTCGTTCTGCGCCGGAGCGCGTTCCCAAGTTCGCGCCGTGTTGTCCACCGGCCGTGGAGGCGGAGCGGCCGGTTTGGCTCGAACGTTCGGGGTGGGCGACTCCGAAAGCGTGCGGGGCCGCGGTTGCCGATAGACCTGGTAGGGATTCGCAGGAGTTGCTGCTCCCCGATCCCACGTACGCCCCTTCGGGGAAGGGCTCACACTCGGCGCGTACCCCTGCGGCTCTGCGCGCGGCGGAGTACCGTTGGTATTGGGTCGCGACCAGACCGGCCGTGACGGGCTGCTTTGCTCCGCTCGCGCGTTGGGCGGCGGACTGGTCGTCGGTGCGGCGGTGCGGCCGCGTTCTCGTCGCGGCTGGACTGTGACTGTCTCGCGGGAAGGTGCCGGTTCCTCTCGCGCAGGGCGTTCCGAGCGCTCCGACGAAGCCTGCTGCTCCTGTCGGTCTGATCGGCCGCGGGCGCCGTTCGACTCGCGCCGGGCCGCAGAGGAAGGTGTGAGGGACAGACCGAGAAGGAGGAATGCAACTACCGAACCTGTCCAGACTGGGTTACTCCTCGACCACAACATCTTAGTGGCCTCCCTTCGGCTGCCGCCGCCCCGCAGGCAGGCGACAACAGCAGGCAGTAAAGTCCCCGTCCGTCCA
>CAZWRO010000102.1:1867-7901 GCA_964635365.1 uncultured bacterium
CCAGGCCGTGTCGGACTCGTCAAGCGAGACCTCTCCAGTGTCCTGAATCAGGTTTGCGTTCAGATCGGCGAAGTCGTCGCCTGTGGGCCAATTGGTGAGCTGTGCGTACTCACCGTAGAAGTCGAGCCCGTACAGGTCGCCCGTCAGGCTGGCGCTCCAGCCCTGCTCCCTGTTGAGGCCGCTGTCCAGCCAGTTGGCGCCCAGGCACCAGGTGTCCGTGACCATCCAGTCCAAGTAGTACAGGTTGTAGTTGTCCTGACCACTCGCTTCACGCGGCACGGAGCCCGCTACCTGCGGCAGACCGAACGGCATCGGGGTGTAGAAGGCAACCGCCGGAGCTAGACGACCCCAGAACATTTCGGGATCAAGCATGCCCCAGAGGGCGCCCCAAGAGACGCTGTCGCCGGTGTTCCAGTCGATGCGGAAGGCCTTGATGGCCTCCTGACTGTTGTCGGCCAGCAGTCCGAGACCGCGGTTGAAGTACTGCTTACCCACGGTAAGCTCGGCGGGAACGAACACGTTGGTGCGATACAGCAAATACGCCTGGTCGATGCTGACCGTATCCATCACGCCGTTCCCAGTAAGCGTCGTCGGGGAACCCGTGTAGTACGAGTAGATGTTACCGATGGTGTTGTTTTCCGGGCCTGTCAGCAACTGGACCATTACGTCGGTGTTGGGGGCCAGCGCGCCGGAGAAGTTCACCCGGGTCCTCATCGACATGAAGTCGCTCGGCTTGTAAGCATCCTTAAGCGCATCCGAGATCGGAATGCTGCCGAAGAAAGCCGGGCCGCCGGGATAGGCCAGGTCATCCGTCCACAGCCCGAGTCCACTATCGTAGTCCGGCAGGTTGATGCCGCCATAGGGGACCCCTACGAACGCGGCGCCGTGTGCGATTGCCGGCGTGCCGTCGCTCGTCATGACGTAGAGCTCCCCGGCGTCATCAAGACCGCCGGCGAACGGATATCCCGTCGTCTCCACGTCCTCGATACCGAGGCTGGTGCCGTACAGACCCACTCGCCAGCTAATATCGCCGCTGACGGTGATGGTCGGAGCGGCCGCGGCCGGCGCAGCCTCCAGATCCTCAACCCGGCTGGTCAGGCTATCCAGGTCTGCGCGTAAAGCGCTCAGCTCGGGTGCGAACTCCTTCGAAAGGCGATCGAGCAGCACCAGTTGCTCCGGTGTCAGTCCTCCTGCAACGGCCGGAGGTCCGGCCGGACCTGCAGGACCCGGAGGCCCCTGTACGCCACCCATCTGCTCTAGACGATCCATCGCGCGTGCAATGGCCTGCGCAAACTCGTAACGGGTCAGGGACTGTCGTCCCCTGAACGTCCCGTCAGGATACCCCTCGAGAAGGCCCGCCTCCGCCAGCCTATTCACAGCATTATAGGCCCAGTGGTCAAGCGGGACATCCGCGAAGGGCTGTTGCGCAATTGCAGGGGCCATCACGCCCATTAGCAACAGCAGGGCGCCTAAGACGTACCCTACTCTACGCATATCTTCGTCCTCCTTCAATTAGCGTCTGCGATATGTACTGTCTGCGATATGGCGGGATCGCGGGCTGTTACCCGGGCTGACCTAGAGCTTCCGTGTTACCTCTCGGCAGTAGCCCAACTCGCTCGACGATCCGCACCTGTGACCGTTGCCTGCCCGGCCTGGCCGTGCGCCTCGGTAAGGCACCTCCTTCCCGACGCAGAGAGCCGCTGAGGCCGGTCGGCAGACGTGATATAGCGTCTGGGCGGCCTTCAGAAGCGCCGCCCACCGCGGTCAACTTGATATGCCACGTCCCCGTATATAGCTCTAATCCTCCCCTCCCCTCGAATTGCCACTTTAGACACACGACCTCGCTCACGGTCGCGCTCACCCTGGATTATAGGATTGTCTCCTGACGGAAGACAACCCAAACCTCATCGCAGATGCACGCTTCCCACGACAAAGGACCCTACCCCGCGGTTGCCGAATTTATCATTGTGTATTCTGCCGAGGGAGGTACGCCCTGAATGCTTATCGGAGTCCCAAGAGAAATCAAGGACGGCGAGCGCCGCGTCGCCATTTCACCGGCCGGCGTGCGTGCCCTTCGCGAGCGCGGACACCGCGTCCTCGTACAGAAAGGCGCCGGCGCCGGTAGCCGCATACCGGATACGGATTTCCGAAGGGCCGGAGCGCAGGTGGTCGGGGAAGCCCAGCAAGTCTGGGACCGTGCGGAGATGATCCTCAAGGTCAAAGAGCCGCTGCCATCGGAGTATCAACTGCTGCGTCCCGACCAGATCCTCTTCGGCTATCTCCACCTCGCCTCGTCGCGAGAACTCGTGGAGGCCTTAGTGAAGTCCCGGGCCATCGCCCTCGCCTACGAAACCGTCCAAACCGACCGGGGCGCACTGCCGCTCCTCGTGCCAATGAGCGAGATCGCCGGCAAGATGTGCGTCCAGATCGGCGCGCGCTTGCTGGAGGCGGAGGGCGGGGGCCGCGGCACACTTCTCGGCGGTGTCCCCGGCGTTCCTCCGGCCCACGTCGTCATTCTGGGCGGCGGAGTGGTCGGCGCCAACGCGGCCAAGGTCGCGGCCGGTATGGGTGCCCACGTCACCATTCTCGACATCGATCACGACCGACTAAAGTACCTCGACGACGTTCTCTCGGGCAACATCATGACGATGTACGCCAATCCCCACTCCCTCCAGACCGCCACTGGCTATGCCGACCTGCTCATTGGAGCGGTTTTGGTCACCGGCGCTCGGTCGCCCAAGCTCGTCACCCGCGGTATGGTGCGCAAGATGAAACCCGGCTCGGTCATCGTGGACGCCTCCGTCGACCAGGGCGGATACGTCGAGACCACCCATCCGACGAGCTACTCGGACCCCACCTATCTCGTCCATGATGTGATCCATTACGCGGTTCCCAATATCCCGGCGGCGGTCCCGCGCACGGCCACCCATGCCCTTACCAATGCCACCTTGCCTTGGATATTGGAGATCGCCGATAAGGGGCTGGCGGCAGCCATCCGGACTAATCCCGCCCTGGCGAAGGGTGTCAACGTCGCCCAGGGGCGCGTCGTCCATGCCGCGGTGGCAAGGGCCTTCCGCATGCGCTTGGCTAAGCTGGAAGATATCCCCCTACTGGAGAGCTGAACGTGGCGGAAGAACAACCTGCATCCGTGCTGTCCAGCCCCTCTCCCGAAGCGCACGCGGACTGGCTCAAGGCCAAGCGGCGGCAGCTTACGCGTCTCCTCGGCGGATTCCCCGCCAAGCAGCCCCTGGCGGCCACCATTACCCGCCGCAAGACGGAGCCCGACCGCATCGTCGAATGGATCAGCTACGAGACGGAATCCGGCGACGTCGTGCCGGCCGTGCTCTTGATCCCGAGACACCGCACTCCGCCCCTGCCGGCCGTGCTCTGCCATCATCAGCACGCGGGTCAGTACGATCTGGGCAAGAGCGAGGTCCTGGGCTGGACCGGCAACCCGCAACAGGCCTATGCCGCGGAGCTGTGCGCCCGAGGCTACGTGACTCTCGCCCCGGACGCCATCGGATTCGAAGAGCGTGGGCACCCCGACCTGTCGGGCCCTGACTACGAGCGATTCCTGGCTCACGAGCTGCTGCTGAAAGGGCTCACCCTTCAAGGCAAGATGATTTGGGATGTGATGCGGGCCGTCCAGTATCTGACCTCTCGACCGGAGGTCGACGCCGACCGCATCGGAGCTATGGGCCATTCGCTGGGGGCCGTCGAGACGTGGTTCTCGGCCGCGCTGGAGCCGCGCATCAAAGTTTGTGCGGCGAGCTGTGGCACCACCACCTACGCCGCCGTCCTCGGCGCCGAGGTCTACCACAACTACGGGTTCTACGTTCCCGGCATCCTCAAGTGGGGCGACATACCAGAGGTGGTGTCCATGATCGCGCCCCGTCCCTTCCTCGCCCTGGCCGGCGAAAAGGACCACGGCTTCCCCGTAGGCGGAGCGAAGGAAGTTGTCTCCCGGGCCGGGATGGTTTACCGCAGGCTTCGGGCGGCCGAGGCCCTGGAGCTGTTCGTCTCCCCCGGCGGCCACGAGTTCACCGACGAGATGCGCCATCGCACCTACCATTGGTTCGATCGCTGGCTGTGAGCCGAGGTGCGGAAGATGGCGAGACTCCTAGCCCGCGTCTGCAGCTCTCGACGCGTGGGCCAAAAAGACGCTGCGTTCGGGCGAACCCGAACGCAGCGCGGACCAGGGGCACGCAGAGGCGTGTCCAACCGTCTTATGCCACATTCACGCGCTTTTCTCAATAATCTCTCGCCTGGCCTTTGAGAGCGCCTTTCTTGACCCCCCTCTCCCAAGCAGGGTATAATCCCTACGGGGAGTGCGGGGATAGCTCAGTTGGTAGAGCGCTAGCCTTCCAAGCTGGATGTCGCGGGTTCGAGTCCCGTTCCCCGCTCCAAGGATTGCTCGGGGGGAGGAACGAAGTTCTGGGTGGTGCAGGCTGAACGAATCCGAGACCTGCCCCTCCAACCCACAGGAGGCTGTGAGAACAATGGGATCTGGCGAGAAGAAAGTAGCCATCTTGCTCGTAGTCGTGTTGGTCGGCATGATTGGGTGGTACTTGATCACCCAACCCAAGGCCGGATCAGCGGTGGGCGAGGGTGGAGACGCCGTAGAGACCGCATGTGCGCCGCCGGCCGGCGGTGGCGCTTCCGCAGAACTCCAGGAGTTCGGGCAGGAAGGCGCGCCGATTGAGATCATCGCGGTCTTGCCAATCTCTGTCGGGTGCCATGCCTCGACAGAGGCCGAGCTCAAGAAGGCCTATCAGGCTCATCCCGATGACATCCGCTTGACGATCGTGGACATGGCTTCCCCCAAAGCCGCCGATTACCGAAGTCGAGTCGGCGTCGGGTGGACAGTTGTTTCCATCAACGGTAGCTCCACCTTCGACCTCGATGGTCGTCGCGTCAAGCTCGAGCAGATGGAGAATGGGACCTACCGGCCCGCGGACATCGTACCCATCATTGAAACCGAGCTTGAGAACGCAGGCTAGCCCCTACTCGGCGTGCTGTATTGACGGCCTCAGAAAACGAGGGTAGCAGGGCCCTGCTCCGCGCGCCCGTAGCTCAGTTGGATAGAGCGGCTGCCTTCTAAGCAGCGGGTCGCAGGTTCGAATCCTGCCGGGCGTGCCAATTTGCGCGGTGAGCGTAGCTCAGTGGTAGAGCACCGGACTGTGGATCCGGTGGCCGGGGGTTCAAGTCCCCTCGCTCACCCCAATTCCGCCTCGACCCTCCGCAGGTAGCCTATGGCCTCCTTCAGCTTCTCCTCTACCGGCGCGTCGCGGAAGTCCTCCACGCTGATGAACCCGGCGTACCCCATCAGCTTCAGCTTCTTCAGCAAGCGCGGGTGGTCGTACAGCCCTTCGCCCAGAGACACGCTCTCCCACCCCCACTCGACCGTGCCGGTGTCGTCTCGGCCCTTCGCGACGGGTTTGTGCCCGCCCACGTGAGCGTGCCCCAGATACGGCCCGAGCAGTTCGAGTGCCAGCTCGACCGTTTCGTAGCCGTCCACCACCATATTGTTCGGATCATAGATCACGCCTACACGCCGCGGCTCCCAGTGCGAGACAATACGGTGGGCGAGCGATACGCTCGGGTGGATGGTCCCTCCATGAATCTCCAGCGCGGCCTTCACCCCGTGGCGAGAAACCACTTCGAGCGCCTTCCCGTAGGCCTCCAGCGCCTCCTCGTAGAGCAGATTGTAGTCGTCGGTTCCATCGTAGCCCCGCGGGCAGCCCACTCGAATGAAAGGCGCTCCACAAGCGGCCGCGCCCTCCGCCAGCAGCCGGAGCTGCTCCAAGTCGGTTGCCGGCGCATTGCTCGCAATGCCGGCTATCGTCAACCCTTGGTCGGCCGCCACCGTCTTCATGCGCTTAGCGTTAGATAGGAAGTTCTCAGGGGTGAGGTCGTTCTTGTGAGCGCCCCATTCGCTGAACGCCTTCCCGCGCGCCTCCTCCGACACCCGTCTCACTCGCCACTCTACACCATCGTAGCCGAGCCTCTGAAGCAGGGCCGCCTGCTCCTCCAG
>CAZWRO010000103.1:0-3418 GCA_964635365.1 uncultured bacterium
TACTTGTGAAGGCGCAAGTCGGAGGTCAGCTCCGGATGAAAAGAAAGCGCCAGCAAGTTACCTTGGCGGGCGGCGACCATCCGACCTTCGTGCCTGGCCAGGGTTTCCACACCGGGACCGCCCGATATCATGATCGGTGCGCAGATAAACACCGCGCGCACGGGGCCGCCGTCGATGCCCTTGAAATCCAGATCGGCCTCAAAGCTGTTTATCTGTCGGCCGAAGGCGTTGCGCTCCACTGCAATATCCATGATTCCCAGAGCGGGCTGGTCCTGGGCCGCGGCCCGGATATCCTTCGCCATCAGGATCATACCGGCGCACGTTCCCAGGATCGGCTTGCCGGAGGCGGCCATCTCCCTGATGGGTTCGAGCAGCCCGTAGCGGGCCATCAGCTTGCCGATGGTGGTGCTTTCGCCACCCGGTATGATGAGTGCGTCGCTCTCTTCGATTTCTTGCGGGTGGCGCGCCGCGAGGGCCGACACGCCGCATCGGCGGAGTGCGTCCAGGTGCTCTCGCACCGCGCCCTGAAGGGCCAAGACGCCCACTCTCAAGGTGACCTCCTAGCTCTTGGTGCTGGTTTGCCGCAATTCCTCGCCCCGGGCGACGAGCATTCGATGCCAATGCCGGCCCCACGTCCCCTCAAGGGCGGCGTGGCGGCCTTGAGGGGCTCTTGCACCGGGCCTGCATAACACTTGTATAACATTGTATAACACTTGTATAACGCTGTGGGAAACACCACAGCAACCTACGGAAGCACGTAGTGGGCACCACGCCGTTCCCCCACAAGGCGTAGCCGTCTCGCTCGGACCATTCTACGCAGGAGTGCGTAGGCCTGATGTGGTTGCACTTTCAGGAGGTCCCGACACTGCGCATTCTTGATCGAACCGTGCTGGCGGACGAACGCCAGGATCGTCGCCTCGGCCGTCTCCGGTGGTTTTTCCACAGGCCCCTCGCTGGGGACGTTCAAGACGTAGTAGGCACCCCCTCGTGTCCCGCGCTGCGCGAGCAACGCAGCCCGGACCAGGCTCCGGAGCTCACGCGTGGCCGCGACAGAAGCCACGTGATTCAGTCGCTGGTAGTCGCTGTTGGTGATCCGCTGAGCATTCCGAAGGTAGGCCAGTGCAATGCGCTGGCGATCATTGAGCGGCTGGTCTGAGAACTGGTTCAGCCAGGCGATGGCGTCCGGATTCATGAGCGAGTGATTCCTGAAGACGACCAGGAACGAGCTCCGCCGATCCTGGAAGCGCGGTGGTTCGAGGTTGGCGTCACGCATGCCACGGATCATCGCCTGGATGCCACTGCCACGGTTCTCGGCAATCCGGAGATCCTCCAGCAGTCGCATCAGCACTCGGTTCCGGGTCGAATGCTCCTTTTCGAGAGTCCCCTCATTGACGTTCCCGTACAAACCACCGGGGCTTTGGACTTCGAGCCTGTCGGCGAAGAGTCGTATCTGGATGTAACTGCCGCGAACGTAGTTGCTGTAATCCCGGTGGACCACTGCGTTGACAACCGCCTCTCGCACGGCCTCTTCAGGGTACTCCGGAATATCCCGGCGGTACAAACCTTGAATGAGGCTGCTCTTTCGCAGGCTCGCCATCACATGCAGGACTGCCCTCTCCACCATCTTTGGAATCGTGCCCTCGAACTTGCGGTTGTCTAGGAAGCGCTCTCCCCCCGGCGTCAACTCATCGGGAGTGGTACCATAGTATTGCAGGAACGTGATCGTCAACTGCGGCTCGTACGCTTGGGGATAGGTGCCGAAGGTCAAGAGGCCGGCCAGCGTGGGACGTAACGAACCCTCCGCCCTCTTTGCGATGCGCATCTGCTCCAGATTCGCTTCCAGAGGCTGATGGAGATAAGTGGCATCGGGACGGGCCCGCCGGAGATCGTTGACATACCCTTCGATTCCCGCCAGATCAAGGTCATCTAGGGTCGCGTCTGATACCGGCTCTTCATCGAAACTCGGCTGAGCGCGGGCACTGACATAGCCGAAGATCTCGTAGTCAGTCATGCGACGGTTCGTATTGCCGACCCGGATAAAGGAGCCGCGTTGCAGCCCGCTCGGCCTGTGATAGCACGGTCGCCGCGGCACGGGCACCTCCGGAATCTCGGCCGCGACCACAGTGTGCCCGCCGATGGTTTCGACGGTGAACTGCAGGCGAAGAGGAGGGGCCATTTCGCATGCCTTGTGACTGATCTCTTCTTGCAGGCGTTGGGCATCCCCGACACCGACGATCTTGAAGTCCTCGTTCTCCTGCAGGCCGAACAACACGATTCCGCCGCCGGTGCGATTGGCGAACGCCGACAGCGGCCCCTCCAAGTGTTGTGGTGTGCCGCGGCGGGCGGACTTGACCTCGACGGCATCGAGTTCACTATCGTGCCGTTGAACGTCAGCGATGAGTTGGCGCAAGTCCTCGGTTGTCATTCCCGATCCAACGGCTGTTTGGTGGCCCGCAGCTTCCCCCGTGCGCGATCGCGCTCAGAACGCGTCGCTTATAACGCAGAATCGACGGGTCAGCGCTACCAGCCCCGCGTCTGCAGTAGGTCTTTCTCGTCCATCTTGGCGACGTCGAGGCCGGGCATGGCCTCGCCGATGCCCTCCGACACGCGGGCGACGACCTCGGGCTTGTCGTAGTAGGTGTTGGCCTCCACGATGGCCTTGGCGCGGCCGGCCGGATCGTCGGACTTGAAGATGCCGGAGCCGACGAAGATGGCTTCGGCGCCGAGGTAGCGCAGCAGCGCGGCGTCGGCCGGAGTGGCGATGCCGCCGGCGGCGAAGTTGGGCACCGGCAGCTTCCCGGACCTGGCGACTTCGCAGACCAGCTCGTAAGGAGCGCCCAGCTCCTTGGCCGCGGCCATCAGTTCCTCGGAGCGCAGGGTGGTCAGGCGGCGGATGTCGGATTGGACGCGCCGCATGTGGCGGACGGCCTCCACCACATTGCCGCTGCCGGCCTCTCCCTTGGTGCGGATCATGGCGGCGCCTTCGCCGATGCGGCGGAGGGCCTCCCCCAGATCGCGGCAGCCGCAGACGAAGGGCACCTTGAACTGGTGTTTGTCGATGTGGAACTGCTCGTCGGCCGGGGTGAGGACTTCGCTCTCGTCCACGAAGTCGACGCCCAACGCCTCCAGCACCTGCGCCTCGGCGAAGTGGCCAATCCTCGCTTTCGCCATCACGCGGATGGTGGCGACGGACATGATCTCCTTGATCTTCACGGGATCGGCCATGCGGGCGACCCCGCCCTGGGCGCGGATGTCGGAGGGCACTCGCTCGAGGGCCATCACCGCGACCGCGCCGGCCTCTTCCGCGATCTTCGCCTGGTCGGCGTTGGTGACGTCCATGATGACGCCGCCCTTGAGCATTTCGGCCAGACCGACTTTGTTGCGCCAAGTGGACTGCTCAGCCATGTGCGAACCTCCT
>CAZWRO010000103.1:3518-5094 GCA_964635365.1 uncultured bacterium
CCCCCCCGGGGCCGCAGAGGCCTTGACGACACAAGGTGCGGCGCGCTATACTGCAGGCGAGCGTCCGCCCCCGCGGGCGCGGGCCTTTTTGCGTGGATGCCAAAGGACCGAGGGCTTCTGGCGGCTCGTCCCGGCCCCAAAAAGGAGCGTCCGGAACCGTGATCGTCGAGTCGAGAACGCCGACCCGTATCGACCTCTCCGGCGGCACCCTGGACCTGTACCCGCTCTACCTCTTCCTAGAGGGAGGCGTCACCAACAACGCGGCCGTCGATCTCTATTGCGAGGTGCGCCTCGAGACGCGGAATGACTCGCAGGTGCGCCTGAAGTCGATCGACACCGGCACGGAGCTGCAGGCGCCTTCCATCGAGGACTTGCCACTCGACCAAGAGCTTGGATTCGTGGCGCGGGTGGTGAAGTTCTACGCGCCCCGGACCGGGGTGAACGTGGTCACGAACTGCGCCGCTCCGCACGGCTCGGGGCTGGGGGCCTCCTCCGCGCTGCTGATCGCGTTGAGCGGCGCGCTGGATCACCTCAACGGGGGTCAGCTCGACCCCGTGATGTTCGTGGAGTTCGGCGCCAACCTGGAGGCGCAGTCGATTGGCATACCAACCGGCAAGCAGGATTACCTGGCCGCTCTTTATGGGGGAGTGAACGCGTTTCATTTTGGGGTAAAAGGATGGGAGAGAGAGCCGCTCATGTCCGACGCGGAGAAGCTCCGCGACTTCGAGCGGCGCATCGTGCTGACCTTCACCGGAGAGAGCCACTTCTCCGGCACCAACAACTGGAGCATGATGAAGCACTTCATCGAGGATGATCCGAGCTCCCGAGACAGCATGTGGGAGATTCGGCGCATCGCGGAGGAGATGAGAGAGGCGCTGTCGGCCGGCGATGAGGAGCGCCTTGCGGAGCTGCTGGACCGGGAGTGGGAGTCGCGCAAGCGGCTCGCGGAGGGGGTCACGACGCCGGCCATCGACCGGATGGTGAAGGCGGCGGGCGAGGCGGGGGCTCTCGCCTCGAAGATCTGCGGGGCCGGGGGCGGAGGATGTATGATAACCTTCGTGCGAGAGCATAAGAGGGAGGCGGTGGAGGCCGCGCTGGAAGGCGCGGGAGCCACGGTGCTGCCCTTCCATATCGCGCGAGAAGGTTTGACTGTAAAGGAGGCTTAGTCGCGCCTGCCATCGGGGAAGGTGCGACCTAACAATTATGCCGGTTTACGAATACCTTTGTGTTGAGTGTGGCCATCGATTCGAGCAGTATCGGAAAGTCACCGACCGAGACCCTAAGCAGTGCCCCAAGTGTGGGGGGAGCGTGAAGAAAGTCTTCCTGCCCGTTGGAATCATCTTCAAGGGATCGGGTTTCTACAGCACCGATTACCGGAGCCCAAGCGAGAAGGCGCGGGAGAAGGCCGAGACCTCGTCTACGAGTACGAGTGGGGCCGGGGGCAAGAAGAAGTCAAAGGACTAGCCGCGGCGCAGTTGAGGCGCGCCGTGCTAAGCGCGCATGGGCCTAGGCGCGCGCCGGCCTAAGCGCTCGTATCGCGGGCCGGGCCCGATCCAGGCGACTCCCGCGGGGTCTG
>CAZWRO010000103.1:5194-7832 GCA_964635365.1 uncultured bacterium
GCGCGGCCTAGCTCCCGGGCGGCCTCGGCCACAGTGAGCCCCGGGCGGCCCGGGGAGCCGGTCCTCAGATGGTCGTAGAGGTTCACCACCGCCAGCAGCCTTGCCAGCAGCGGTATCTTCTCGCCCGCCAGTCCTTCCGGATAGCCCCTCCCGTCCCAGCGCTCGTGGTGGTAGCGAACCGCGGCGAGGGCCGGGGCCAAGAAGTCCACCGGCTGGAGAATGCTGATGCCGATTAGGGGGTGCATCCGAACCATCACCTCGTCCGACATGTCCAGGTGGGTGGACCGCGCGAGAGACTCATCCGTGAGGCCGATCTTGCCGATATCGTGTAGGGTGGCGGCGAACCGCAGGGTCTCCATCTGGTCCGGACTCAGCTCCAGTGCCTGTCCGAGCTGCAGGGCGTAGTTCGTAACCCGCTCGGAGTGCCCCAGGGTGTGGGGGTCCTTCGCCTCGATTGCGCGGGCGAGCGCGCTCACCGTCTCCCAATAGTTTCGCTGGAGTTCTTCGTGAAGCCGCGCGTTGTGGATTGCGATGGAGGCCTGATCGGCGAAGGCCTGGAGCAGCCGCCGCTCCCGACGGGACCACTGGTGGCGCGCCTCCGAGTAGACACGCAGGACGCCGAACATCTCGTCGTGCCGGCGCAGCGGCAGACATAGCAGAGAGACGAGCCCCTCCGTGCGGGCCTCGTCCCGATAGTGAAAGCGCGGATCCTGGCCCACGTCGAGAATGGCCATCACGCGACCGGCGACGGCCTCGCGGTCCACCGGGCTGTCGGAGAGCATCAGCGGGCCCTTGGCCAGGTAATCGAGGCTGAGGCCGTAGCTGGCGACAGTCGACAACTCCTCCTGCTCGCGATCCAGCAGCCGAATGGTGCAGGCCTTGGCGGCCGTGATGTGGACCGCGGTTTCGGCAATGGTGCGCAGCACCTCAGTGGTCCGCAGAGTGGTGCTGACGGATCGGGAGACCTCCAGCAGGCTGGCGGCGTCCTCCCGGCGCTCCTGGAGCTTGGAGAAGAGGCGGGACGTGATCAGGCCGATGAAGTAGAACAAGATGGAACGGATGACGATGTCCTTCAGGGGTTGAGACGCGTGGCCGCCCTCGGACACCCGCAGGGGCGGAATCGCCGCCAGCACGGCCGCGGCAAAGGCGGTGACAATGCCGCCTATATCCCCCAGAAGGTAGCTGGCCGCGACGATGGGGATATAGTAGAAATGAATCAGGCTGCCCTGGGTGCCGCCGTCGACGTACACCAGCCACGTGACCAATAGCAGCGCCAGGGCGATGACGATGCTAATGCCCAGTGGATTGCGCAAGCCTCGCTTCATTAGCCGTCTGTTCTTGGGGTCAGACAAAACCCGTCGCACCTGTGATGAGGAACCCCCCCGCCACCCCACTGAACCGAGTATCTGGTACCCTGGTTCGCTGGTCGCGCGCTTCATCCTCTCACCGGTAGCCAGGGGTGGGCGTCGGCGAGGCCGAAAAGGCCACCAGGCTCGCGCCCAGAGGGCCTGCTGAGAGGGCGCCAAGGGAAAAATGCTTGATTTTCCGGCTATTGACGTTGTGAGGGTCTTGTGCTACACTCTTCAGCACTACTGGCATGCCTGAGGAGGTGTCATTAAGGAACTCGCAGGCGGGTCCTTACGTTGTGTCCTCTGTCTGGAAGCCGGTCTTATCGCTGGCGCGGGGCTGTCCGCTACAGTCTTCAGTCAGCTATCACAAACAATCGCAGTCAATTCTCGCACGACGTATCTGCTAGCGGGGAGAAGTTCGCCTCTTCGATCAGGGGATGTGACAGGGGCCTTGTGCAGTGGGAAGGCGGCCCGGTTGTGAAGGCCGGGGTAGCGCAGCCGTGAAGAACGTAGTTCGGGATATAGTCATCTGTTATCGAGATGGTATTCTTCACGGCGGCTCGGACCTAGCTTGTCCGTCGGACCAGGTCCGGCCCTTGAGCCATTATCGACCAGGGGCTCGCCGATACCGCTCGCGGCAGGGGCCGCGATGCCGAGGGGAGGTGGATAGCGAAAACGCTCGACTTGTAAAGGCCTAGGACGCGCGTCCTCCGCCTCTGGAACGCGTCCTGATGCTGATGAGGCACTTTAAACTCTAGTTGTAAGTGTTGCACTCCCTGTCAAGGAGGCGAGGCATGCTTAAAATGAAGTACCTGTGGGCGGCAGTGCTGATAGCACTGTGCGCCACCCTCACCGCCGGCGCGGCTTTCGGAGCCGAGGGCTGGGCGGTGGCGGTAGACGATGACGGTGCTCCGATAACGGACTTCCCAGGCGACATCGTTTGGGATGCGTCGGCAGCTGTCTCCGTTGAGGCGGAGAACACGGGCGACGCGAGTCCGGCCGATGACTGGAGCACGACTTACGACCTCAGGTCCGTAGAGGGCGTAACGTTGACCGCGACGGCGGTTGATCGCTGGGGCCTGACTTTGACCCCGGCCATTGGCATCAGCCCGCCGGTCGCCGTTGGCGAGACCGTGCTCATCGAGTTCGACATCGTTGGACCTCCGATCACGACCATGGCGTACGTTCCGACGGTCGGATTGACGGATCCCGGCGTTGTCGACACCCTCGAGTGTGATTGGCAGATGGCGAAGAGCGCCGCGTTCATGCGCGACGACATCGCCGCGAAC
>CAZWRO010000104.1:0-3076 GCA_964635365.1 uncultured bacterium
CACTTGTCCTTAGCCATACCGGTACCCCCTTTCTCTGGATTGGTGAGTCGGTGCCTATTGGGTGAGTTGGTCGAGGATGGTGATGACGTCCTCGCTGTTGTAGAAGGAGGAGGGTTCGTTGGGGCGCTTTTCGAGGGAGACTTGGCGGCCGTCGGGGAGGGTGAAGCTCTTTTCGCCGTTGATGAGGATGACGGCGCAGGTGTAGCCGAGTTCCTGCATCTGAGCGTCGCATTCGGCGCGGCCCATGGGCATGAGGGTGACGTGAATGCAGCCGGGGTTGGCCTCATCGTACTCACGTAGTAGGCCGATGGTCTCCTGGTGCCAGGGGAGGACGAGGGGGGCGTAGAGCTCGACCTGGAGGGCGGCGGATTGGTCGCCGAAGGTCTCTATCTCTTCGGGGCCGACGGCGATGGCCTGCTGGGCTTCGGCCGGGCGCGCGGGCTGCTTGGGCCGGAGCAGGAGGTAGCCTTCGACGGCGAGGGCGACGATCAGCAGTAGGACGATGATGGCGAAGAGTGGGTTGGAGCGTCGGGGGGCGGGCGGTTGGGTCATTGGGTTTCCTCAGTGGAAGCGGGCGGGGCTTCGAGGCTGGAGGCGGGAAGGAGGCCGTGGGTGGTGATGGCCTCCTGGGCCTGTTGGGAGACCATGAAGTCGATGAAGAGCTGGGCGTCGGCGCGCGGCTGGGTTTCGTTTAGCAGGCCGATCTGGCAGCGGACGCGGGGGTAGGTGTCGCGGGGGAAGGTTTCGATGATGCGCAGGTCGGAGCCGTCGGCTTTCTCGGGGGCGGTGTCGAGGGGGCAAGTGAGGTAGGTGACGCCGGCGTCAACGTCGCCGCTGGTGACGAGGGTGACGGCTTCCAGGGGGTACTCCCGCAGGATGAGCTTGGATTGGAGGCGCTCCCAGAGGCCGAGGGTGCGGAGGGCCCGTTCGCCGTAGTAGCCGACGGAGTTGTATTGCGGGTCGGCGAGGGAGACGGTGGCGACGGTGGGGCTGAGGAGGTCCCGGATGGTGTGGAGACCTTCGGTGGACGAGGGGGCGAAGACGACGAGGTCGAGGGAGGCGAAGTCGCGGGTGGAGTCGGCGTCGATGAAGCCCTCTTCGGTGAGCTGGCGCATTTCGAGCTCGCCGGGGGAGATGAAGATATCGGGGCGAGCGCCGGCGCGGATCTTCCGCAGGAGGACGATGGCGTTATCGTACTCGATCTGGAGGTCGAGCTCGGGATTCGCTTGGCGGAAGAGATGGGCGGCGGTGGTGATGGGGCTGGTCATGCCGCAGGGGGCGTAGATGACGACGCCGGCCGCGGCGGGAGCGGTCGCGCTCGGGCGACCGCGGGCGAGGAGGACGCCGCCCAGGGCGAGGACGGCGATGAGGAGGACGACTACTAGGACGGGTCCGCGGTGGTTCATGAGCCGGCGGCCTCGGCGGGCACGGGACCGACCTCCTGCTCAGGCCCCCAAGGGCCCGGGGTGAGGGGGAGGTTGCGGTCGTTGCGCATGCTGGTGTCGGCCATGAGCTGGAGGGTTTCGGGGGAGGTGAGGAAGGCGAGGAACTCCTCGGCCAGCGCGCGCTTCTGGGTGGTGTTGAGGATGCCGGCGACGTTGCGCGGGACGAAGAAGCTGTCGGCGGGGAAAGTGAAGGCGATGGCGACCTGGGACTCGTTGGCCATTTCGGCGGTGTTGGGGTCGAGGGGGCAGCCGAGGAACTGGACGTTGGCCTCGGCGCGGCCGTCGAGGATCCAGCGGAAGGAGTCCATGCAGCAGCCGGCGACTTGAATCTTGGACTGGAGCGGCTCCCAGAGGCCGAGGTTCTGGAGGGACTGGCGGGCGGCGAAGGAGGCGGCGTTGATGTCGGGGTGGGAGAAAGAGATGACTTCGACCTCGGGGTTGAGGAGGTCATTGATGCTGTGGATGTTGCCGGGGTTGTCGGCGGGGACGAGGATGGAGAGGTCGTAGCTGCCGAAGGCGACCATGGTGTCGGGGTCGATGAAGCCCCCCAGGCGGAGAACTTCGATTTCGTGGCCGCCGGGGGAGATGAAGATGTCGGGCTTTTCTTCGTTCTCCTGGACGTTCTGGACCATGGCCTCGGGGGTGTCAACGGTGGTCATGAATTCGAGGTTGGGGTGGGTGGACTTGAATTCGCGCATGACGGCGTTGAAGGGGACGAAGAGGCCCTGGGGGATGGCGAGGTAGAGGGTTTCGGCGGGGGCGGCGGCTTGGGCGGCGGGGGCCTGGGTCTGCGCGCGCCAGGCGAGGAAGCCACCTACGACGACGAGGAGGAGCAAGATGATGACCACGGTGGTTCGCATATCAACCTCCAGAAGGTGAGCTGCTGATATCAGCCTTCGGGCTAGCGGGCGCTTGGGGCCGCCTTCGCCATTTCATCCAACATGATTTGGTAGGGAACGGCGCCGCGGACGCGGCCGACCTCGTTGCCGTCGGGGGCGAGGAAGACGACGGTGGGGTAGCCGGTGACCTGGAAGTCGGCGACGAGATCGCGGCGGGCTTCGCCATCGACGCGAACGGGAACGAAGGTCTGGGCGGCGGCCGTGACATCGGTGCGGCTGAAGACAGTTTCGTCGAGGCGCTTGCAGGCGGAGCAGTATTCGGCGCCGATGTCCACCATGAGGGGTCTTCCCTCTTGCCGGGCGCGGGTGACGGCGGAGTCGTAGTCGTCCATCCAGTCGATGCCGCCAGCGGCGTCGCCGCTCGGCGAGGCCTGCTCGGCCGCGACGCCGCCGCAGCCGGTGAGGGCGGCGGTTGCGGCCAGGATCAACAGCCACGAAGCCAGTGAAGTTAGGCGCATGATTCGTCCTCGCGCGTATTTCGAGCGCCGGCTTCTGGGCCGGCTAGCCGATCTAGGGTTATGAAATGCACCCTACTGAATACCGTAGTCAAGAAGTATGAAGCTTGTGTGTCAAATGCGCGGCGTTCGTGTCAACTAGACGGTGGGTGTATCAATGCGCGGGGTTCGCGCGAAGGGCGCGCCGCGGAAAGCGCTACGCGCCAGCCTGGGGCTGGCGCGTAGAGAACATACCGCGTGGGTGATATTGCCACCACCGCCAAGCGGCGCGGTGGGG
>CAZWRO010000104.1:3176-7791 GCA_964635365.1 uncultured bacterium
GCCGGAGCCGTGGAGGAGGGCTGAACGGGAGAACCTTCGGCTTCGGCCGGCTGCGCGGAGGCGGGGAGAAATTCGGGGTAGCTGTCGATTTCCTTGGTAATCTCGCGGCCCATGCGCATGAAGCCGAGGGTGAAGGGAGTGCCGTTCTGGCGCAGGTCGGCGAAGGCCTGGTGGAGGTCGGCTTCCGCCATAGGGATATCGTTGACGGAGACGAGGATATCGCCCTGCTGACAACCGATGAGCCAGAGCGGCGAGGGGGTGTCGCTTGGGAGGAAGTTCATGATGCGGTCGCCCTCGGGGGCGAACCAGGGCATCCACTGGATGCCGAGTACTTCGTCTATGCCGGGAGTACCCATCATGGGGCCGACTCTAGTCGTGACCTGGGCCGGTCCCTGGTCGCTGGTTGGGAGCCGGCGGCTGTAGACGATAGCGACCGCGACCAGCACGATGACGAGAGTGAGGACAATGAGAACAGGATGGACTCGATTGCGCATGGCTTGGGTTTGCTCCTCCCGGTGGGGACGGCGAAGCGCCCCGACAGGTTACAGTGTAGTCTCGCAAAGGCGAGCCATTATTGACATAGGATACCCCAGAGGCCGCCGGTTATCCTTCCGGGATATGCGGTTGTTGGACGGTGAATCGGCGGTGAGGCATATCGGGGGAGAGGCCGAGCGGAACGGAGGGCGGCCCGGGGCGAGGTGAAACGGTGCTGGAACACGTTGAGTGCCCACGCTGTAATACGTCCAATCTGACGAGCGAGGCGGTGTGCTTCGCCTGTGGGGCCGCGCTACAGCCGATGCGATTGAGGAAGCATCGGGCGTTGCCGATGCCAGCGGCGCCGTGGGTGATGTGGGTGGGGCTGTTGCTGGGCCTGGCGGCGGCGGGTTTGGTTGCGCTGCACGTGACGCAGTGGGTGGTGGCGCAGGAGGAAAGCGCGGCGAGGCCGGTGTGGCACCTGCCGGCGGCGGGGGGGTTGCTGTTGGCGGCCGGTCAGGCGGGATTTACGATCGCGCGAAGGATGGACCGGCGGTGGTGGCGGCTGAAGCGCGCGCCGAGGCTGAAGCTCGCGGAGGCGCGTATGGCGGATGCGGTGTGGGTGAGGGGGCGGCTGGAATGCGACACTCCGCTGATCGCGCCGTACGTGGCGAAGCCGTGCGCGTACTACCGTCTGGTGGTGCGGGAGCGGGAGGAGGGCCAGTCGGGGTGGCAGGTGAAGGAGCGGGAGACGCGGGCGGTTGACTTCCGGGTGGTGGAGGAGTCGAGGTCGGCGTATGTGCCATCGGGCGGGGTGCTGTTCGATGCGCCTTGGTATATTGACACGTTCATAGACCCGGGGGGGAGGGTGGAGGCGCGGCTGTGGATGCTGGCGGTGGATATGCCGGTGAGCGTTTGCGGGCGGCTGGCGGGGGAGACGACGCGGTTGAGGATGGACGCGCTGGGGGAGGCGCTGCCGGTGGTGGCGACGTGGCGAGAGCCGAAGGCTTACTGCGCACTGGTGGCGCGGCGCGCGAGGAGAGCACAAATCGCGGGTTGGGTGGCGACAGTTGTAGGAGGGTTGGCGTTGATCTCGGCGGTGGCGGGTATGTGACGCGGCGGGCCCCGGCGAGTGCCGGGGCCCGCTCGTTTAGTGCTTTGGGGTTGCGCGCTAAGGGGGGGAATCGGGGTGTGTGCGGCTATCTACGGCCGGGGATGTAGGGGGTCTGCATGCGGAAGCTGACGACGCCTTCCAGATCTGCATCCTTGATGATGAGATTGAGGCCGTTGACGCGCTTTCCGATGACAGGAAGGCCGGGGCAGCCCTGAGTGGGGAAGCGAACTTCGTAGGCCCACAAGGAGGAGGCGGGAAGATCGGGGTCGAGGGCGGAGATGACGGGACGGAGCCTGGTTGGGGCTTCGACCGCGAGCGGGGGATATTCCTGGCCGATATTGGTGCGGAGGGCGAAGGTGAGATCGGAGGACTGGTAGGAGTCGGGAACCTGGACTACGATTCGGAACCCGATCTGGCGCTCGCAGTTGTCCATGGTATTGTCGATGGCGCTTCGGATGGCGGCATCGGTGGAGTCGCCGCCCTGGGCGATGGCGTAGACGATTTCGTCGGCGGGCCAGCGACAAGTTGCCTGGCGGATGATGACGTGGGGGGAGACCCGGATGCTGACCTCCTGGGTGCCGCGGTTGAAGGCCTCTTCGGGGTCTTGCTTGGTGACGAGGAGGTGCTTGCCGCGCTGCATGGCCCAGTCGAGCTGGTCGCGGTCGACGCGGAGGGCGGGATGGAGTTCGCCGCGGTTGCTGCAGCCGGAGAGTAGGGCGAAGCCGGAGCAGACTAGGACTAGTATGAGCAGTGCGTGGTGCGGTCGGATTGAGCGCGACCGCGTTGAGTGCGGTTGCATCGGGTGTGGTCGCATTAGATGTATGAATGCCCCTTTTAAGCGTGTCATGCGGGACTCCCAGCGCAATCGGGTGGGTGCGCTAAGCGACCCGTCAGCAGTATGCTACCACATTTGGAGGGGAGGGAGTCAAGGGCTGGCAGGCCCAGAAGGGTTTCTGGGATCGTTGGGCGCTTCCGGGCTTCGTGGCGGACGAGGGATTTCAGGCGGCGTATTTGGCTCCGTAGGGGCGGTGGGAGAGGGCGGCGATGTGGAGGAAGTCGTGGTCGAGGAGCTGGTCGGGGTCGAGGGAGAAGGCCTGGGCGAAGGCTTCGAGGTGGGGCCGGATCTGCTGGAGGTGGGCCTGGTCGGCGGGGCGGACGGCGGCGAACTGGGAGGCGATGTGGGAGGGGTCTACGTCGCCGCGGAGGTAGATGTCTCCGCCGTGGATGCCGGTGGCGCACCAGTCTCCGACGAGCGGTTCGCCGGGCCGGCGATCGAGGCCGAGCACGACTAGAATGCCGCCGGCCATGTACTCGCCGAGGAAGTCGCCCGCGGTGCCGCCGGCGATGAGAACGGGGCGGGTGTCCTGGTAGGCTTTCATGTGGATGCCGACGCGGTAGCCGACGCGCCCGCGGATGAAGATCTCCCCGCCGCGCATGGCATAGCCGAGGACGTCGCCGGCATGGCCTTCGATGATGATGCGGCCGGCGTTCATGGTGTTGCCGACGCCGTCCTGGGCGTTGCCGCGGACGTGAATGGTGGGGCCGTCCATGAAGGCGGCGAGGTCGTTGCCGGGGACGCCGTCGATGAGGAACTGGAGGTCGCCCTTGAGGCCGTCGGCGATATAGCGCTGGCCGTTGATGTTGACGAGCTCGAAGGAGGTCTCGCCGGCGGCGACGGCCTCGCGGATCCGGCGGTTGAGGTCGCGGTAGTGAAGGTTGGTGGCGTCGATGCGCATGGGTCTGCCCTCGGTCATGCGCCAACGCCCGCGGGCTTGACGCGAAGTATGTCCAACGTGGTCTGGTCGAGGCCGACGGCGCGGAGGCGCTCGCGGCTGCCGCGGAGGCTCTCGACGGCGTTGACCCCCATGGCGCCGAGGATTTCCTCGAGCTCGGCGCTCCAGGCCTGGACGAGGTTGGTCAATCGCTGGGCTCCGACATGGGGGTCGAGGCGGCGGGTGAGGGCCGGGTCCTGGGTGGTGATGCCCCAGGAGCAGCGGCCGGTGTAGCATTTCTGGCAGAGGGTGCAGCCGAGGGCGAGGAGGGCGCCGGTGCCCAGGGCGACGGCGTCGGCCCCGAGGGCGATGGCCTTGGCGGCGTCGGCGCTGGAGCGGATGCCGCCGGCGGCGATGAGGGAGGCCTGGTTGCGGATGCCTTCGTCGCGGAGCTGCTGATCGACGACGGCGATGGCGATTTCAATGGGGATGCCGAGGTGGTCGCGAATGATGGTGGGGGCGGCCCCGGTTCCGCCGCGGAAGCCGTCGAGGTAGACGATGTCGGCGCCGGCGCGGACGATGCCGCTGGCGATGGCGGCGATGTTGTGGACGGCGGCGATCTTGACGGAGACGGGCTTCTCGTAGTTGGTGGCCTCTTTGAGGGCGTAGATGAGCTGCCGGAGGTCTTCGATGGAGTAGATGTCGTGGTGCGGCGCGGGGGAAAGGGCGTCGCTGCCGACGGGGATCATGCGGGTCTGGGAGACCTCCTGGGAGACTTTCTCTCCGGGGAGGTGGCCGCCGATGCCGGGGGCAGCACGGTTGGCGCGGATGACCATCACGGCGGCGTTCCAGCGGATGAAGCGCCGGATCCGCTTCTCGAGCTGGGCGTCGCCGGGGAATGGCGCCTCGTCTTCCGGTCGGATCGTGTTGATGTACGGCGTTGAGACTGCGCCGGGAACGGCGATGCGGTTGCGGGCTGCTTCCTGGATCAGTCGTGCGACCAGGTACTGCGCTCGACCCTGACCGTCGGTCGCCACGACCGAGTCGAGGGCATCGAGCCATTCCGAGGTCTCCGTCGGATCGGTGTCGATGCTGGGGCCGGTATATCCGTCAATGAAGGTGGGTGGTTCGCTCATATCCATGAATCGTTGTGTCGGAGGAGTCTGAGCGTACCGAGATGTGAATCCTTGGGCGACGGAAAGCGGGGGTCACCTCCGATTCCTCCCCCTCAGGGGGAGGTGGCAGCGGCGGAGCCGCTGACGGAGAGGGTCAAGCGTCAATCGCTCCCAATTCAGGCACGGAGGGGGTCAAGGCG
>CAZWRO010000105.1:0-4507 GCA_964635365.1 uncultured bacterium
GGACAGGCTGGGAGCCTGTCCTACCAAACGGCAGACGGACGGGGCAGGGCGGGCCGGGGCCCGCCAATCTGGGGTTATGAAATGCGCTCTAGTCAGGTAAGGTGGCGGTCGGCCCAGGCGGCGGCTCCAAGCACTGCTGCGGAGTCTCCGAGCTTGGGCGACAGCAACACGCAGCGGGACAGAAGCTGGGCGCGGGGGGAGGCTTTGAGAGCGGCGGCGGCGGCCCTCAGCAGGGCCGGGCCGAGCTGCGCCGGGCTGCTGTCCACGATCAATGCTTCGGGGTCGAAGAGGGCGATCAGGTTGGCGATGCCCAGGGCGAGGTAACGGCCGGTCTCCTCCAGGGCGGCGCGGGCGACGGCGTCCCCGCCGGCGGCCATGCGACAGACGAGGCCTGGAGTGACGGCCCCGAGGCGGTTGTCCACGGCGGCGCCGATGGCGCTGGGCGTTCCTCGACGGATGGCTCTGACGGCACGGACCATGAGGGAGTCGCGATTGGCCAGCACCTGCCAGCATCCGGACTCGCCACAGGTGCAGCGCGGGCCGCCGAGGTCGATGACCATGTGTCCGCCCCGGCCGGGCGCGGCGCGACCGGGGGAGAAGGGCGCGCCATCGGCGATGACGGCGACATCGATGGCGGCGCCTACACGGATGAAGATGATGTTGGAGAGGCCTTCGGCGGCTCCGAAGCGAGTTTCGGCGAAGGCTGCGGCCTGGCTGTTTCCCAAGAGGGTGACGGGGAGGCCGAACTCCTCGGCGAACGGGGTTGTGAGCTCGGCCCCGCGCGCGGAGGTGAGATTGGACGGATCGCCGCCGATCTCGTCGTCCAATCCGAGGGATGAAGGGACCGCCAGGCCGACGGCAGTCACTCTGTCGCCGGAGGAGTTGAGGTCGGAGAGTGCATCTCGGGCGGCGTCGAGGGCGGCGGCAAGAGTGACGTCGGGATCGGCGGCCGCTCCACTCGGCCGGCGGCTTTCCGCGAGCCGCCGGCCCGACCTATCGACAGCCGCGGCGCGGACGGAGGTGGGGCTGATTTCTATGCCGAGCGCGAGGGGAGAGGTGGTGCGACCGGGGCGGAGTGATATCTGTGGGTCAGGCCGGGTGACAACAGGGGCCGTGGCGGAGGAGGAGTCGATCTGCTGTTCGGCGGCAGGAACCGTAACCTCAGGAGGTTTCTCCTCGAGGACGGCGTCGACGAGGTTGGAAGTCGGCTCGCCTGTTAGGTGAGTGGAGGAGTGAGGGCGAAAGCGACTGATGCAGCGAGAGGTGGCATCAAGGGCGGCGGCGACTGCGGTGCTGCTCTGATCGTTCCGCACCAGGGCGGCCCCCAGCAGGTCGACTTGATCGCTGCCGTGGCCGAACCTGACCTTTGCGTAGACGACCTCTTGTCCGATTCCTAGTGTGGTGGCTGCTACTTGGATGAGCTGGACTCGGGGAGTCGGGGAGTCCAGCAAACACTGCTGCAGGTAGTCTTGTATGGCCTCTACAGACGCCGCCGCCGCTAGCTGCCAATTCTGAACTGCGCCGTTCTTTCCGACGGCCTTTCCTGTGAAGCGAAGGGATCCAAGCGAGAGAATGGTCTTCGCTTCGACGGTGTTACGGCCGACGCTAAACCCCACCTCCTCGATTAGCAAGCGGGGGCTGGCCGGACCGGCCGCCTCCGAATCCGCCGAGTGGAAACTGCTGTCGGCGGGCCCCGGCCCGGCCTGCTGCGCTTGCGTGCACATGGCTGCGGCTGCGCCCCCTATTCGGGCCAGATGCTGAGTTGGCCCTTGGATTGCTCGCGGAGCGCGCGTTGGTAGGCCTCCCTGGGGGGGAGACCGGCCTGGCGATGCCGCCACATGGACTGTACAAGCTGGAGCTGCTCGGTGGTGTAGAGATTACGTTGAATCTTGCCGTGACGTTGCTTTATCGGTCTTAAATAACCGCGCTGCTCGAGGTAGTAGATATGCTCCTTCGTCATCCCAGGGCAGGACACCAGCAAGTCAGCCATTGGGTGGAGCTCGCTCAGGACATCAGCACGCAAGGCGGCCCCCACTTATGCTTATGTGCAACCGTCAGAGTATAGTGGTTGTCGCAGGGGACGTCAAGAGGGATTTTGCACAAAAATGCGCGAATGCAGCCCACGTTTGCGGGGGCGACGAAGCTGTCTGCTATAGGCTCCGGCCGGAATCGTGTGGCTTTCGGAGGGGGCTGCCTTGTGGCGACCGCTTTCGATGCGGCCGCGCGGGTTGGGATTCGCCTGTGGTCTCGGGCCGAGCGGGCCATTGGCCTCGGCGAGTGGGAGCTGGTGGCGAGGTGTTGTTGCGCGCGCGATTGACGAGGGATGATGGCCGCGAGGAGAAGAGAAGGCGATCGCCAGGATAGAGGAGGGCCGTCGGCGAAGGTGGGCTTGCGCGGGTGACGCGAGAGCGCCGCGGCGGCCGGATTGTCGCTCGGAGAGGCCTCACTTGGTCGCGCCGCGCGGTTTGGCGGAGGGGAAGGACGGAACGGAGATAAGGAGGGCGGTGAGGATATGGATGGAACTGGCGAGGGCAAGCAGGCGGCGCCGAGTGGTCGTCCGCTGAGGGTGTTGGTGGTGGAGGATGAGTTCATCGTATCGCTGTCGCTGCAGGCTCAACTGAAGGCCGCGGGGTGTGAAGTGGTCGGGGTCGCCGGCGATGCTTCCGAAGCCGTGGAGATGGCGCGGTCTTGCAGGCCGGATGTCGTGCTTATGGACATCGGGCTTCCGGGGCGGGACGGCGTGGCGGCGACGGAGGAGATCATGGCTGAAGCGCCGACGCGTGTAATCATGGTGACGGCCTATGGAGATGAACGCGTGGACCGCGCGCTGAAGGCTGGAGCCCGCAAGGTGCTCACGAAGCCGATCTTGGGGGGGCAGTTGGCGAGGGCGATTGCGGAGGTGGCGGCGGACCTCGGTGATGAGGCGACGGAGAGCTGACAGCACGAAGGAGTAGGCGGCAGGAACGACTAGGTAGGAGTGCGGGTGTGAAGGCAATGGTGCTGGCGGCAGGTCTGGGGGAGCGAATGCGCCCGCTCACGGACCATTTGCCCAAGCCGATGTTGCCGATCGTGAACCGGCCCGTGATGTGCTACATTCTGGAGCATCTGGCGCGGCACGGGTTCACGGAGGTGATCGCCAATCTGCACTACCGAGGGGAGGATATCGTCGACTACTTCGGCGATGGGGCAAGTTGTGGGGTGCAGTTGACTTACACGCAGGAGACCAAGTTGTGGGGCATCGCGGGCGGGGTGAGGCGCTGCCAGGACTTTTTCGGTGAGGAGACGTTTCTGGTGATCGGGGCCGATGATCTGACTGATATGGATCTGACGACGCTGGTGGAATCGCACCGGCGGGTGGGGGCGATGGCCAGCATCGGTTTGGCGGAGGTGGAGGAGACCTCGCAGTTTGGGATCGTGGTGACGGATGAGGAGGGTCGCATCAAGCGATTTGTGGAGAAGCCGAAGGGAGAAGCGCCCAGCCGCACGGCAAACACGCAGATCTACTTGTTCGAGCCCGCGGTCTTCGATTTCATTCCTCCGGATCGCGTGTACGACTTCGGGTTCGACGCGTTTCCGGAGATGGTGGCAAAGGGGGTGCCTTTCTACGGATTCTCGCTTCCTGGGTACTGGCGAGACATCGGGAGCATTGAGGACTACTTGTCGGCGCAGCGGGAGGTGATGGAACATCGGCTGGAGGCGCGGGTGGTGGGTGAAGAAGTACGCCCGGGAATATCGGTTGGGGAAGGATGTGAGATCGATACAACGGCGAAGTTAACCGCGCCGGTCGCCATTGGGCCCCGGTGTCGCGTCGGGGCTGGCGCAGAGGTGGCTGAGGGGACGGTTGTGGGCGCGGGCGTGGAGGTTCCGGCGGGGACATCGCTGCGCAGCAGTGTAGTGTGGGAAGGCGCCACGGTGCCCGGAGGAAGCGCTCTCTGCAACGTGGTAGTGACCGCCGAAGGTGTTTTTCGGGGCTGAGTTGATTAGAATACAATTCTTTGGGAAAAAGTCTTGCAGACGGATTGCTTGACCGTTTAGGAGCGGGTATAATGGTGCGGTAGATGAGTTCTGGGAACCGTGATCGTTTGGCCGGGACGTATCGAGTTTCGACTCCCGGGATCGGCGATGTCCACGGTCCATAATTCTGATTGAATCGCAATTACGGGAGGTGAGAGGCAAATGCCGGAAAAGGGAGCAATGACGGTACGCGACGCTGGGCGCAAGGGGGGACGCGCAACCAAGGCCCGCCATGGCCCAGAGTTTTATGAGGCCATTGGGCGCAAGGGCGGCGAGACCACGAAGAAGCGACATGGCCCGAAGTTCTACGAGCGAATTGGGCGCAAGGGTGGTCAGAGAGTTCGCCAACTGGTAGCGCAGGCGAAGCGCGCGCAGCAGAAGTAGGCTGCGAACGCAAGTATTGAAAGAGAAGGTGGTAGGCGCCTGCGGCGCCTGCCACCTTCTCTGCTATTACAGAGTTTCTTGCATTATGATTACGAGCGGCCGTCATGCA
>CAZWRO010000105.1:4607-7766 GCA_964635365.1 uncultured bacterium
GGACTCTGGGGCGTCGAAGTGCTCGCGCACGCGCTGCTCCTCGGCTTCGTCTGGCAGCCTACCCTCCAGGGTGAGGAGGTGCGGGGTGATGAAGACCACGAGCTCCGAGTTGATGGCCGTGTGGCTGCGGCTGCGGAAGAGGCTGCCGATGAGGGGTAAGTCTCCGAGGAGCGGTATGCTCGTGACGCGGTCTTCGCTCTGCTGCCGACTGAGGCCGCCGATCATCACCGTTTCGCCATCCTGAACGCGCACGGTCGTGCCGGTTCGTCGGGTGCTCAACACGGGCAGGCCGGTTGCGGGGTCGAGCTCGGAGATGTTGCTCACCTCGGTGCCGTCCGGCTCGATGTTGAGGGTGATCTCGCCGCCTCCGCCGGTGAGGGGCCGCACGCGAAGCTTGACGCCGACATCCACGCCCTGGATTCGCTCGTTGGTCTGGCCGTAGCTGACGAACTCCACGATGATGAAGCGCCGAACCCCGATGAAGATGTCGGCCTGGTGACCGTTCATGACGGCCATGCGTGGGGCGGCGAGGATCTCCGCCTGCTGCTGCGTCTCCAGCACGCGAAGGCGGGCCTCGAAATCTCTGGGCAACTCGCCGACGTTGGCGTATTCGATCTCGCCGCTGCGGCTGTCTACGGTGCCCCAGTACTCCGGCGGCACTGCGATGCCTTCGCTGTCCGTGCCTCCGAGTAGGTCTCCGCGGAACATGCGCAATACTCTGTCGCGGTCCTCGGTGCTGGTGAACTCGACGGCAACGGCTTCGATGAGAATCTGCGGGGGAGCAGTATCGACCACTTCCAGGTCGGACTGGATTTTATCGAGCATCTGCTGAGGAGCCGTGACGACGATGGCATTCTGCTCGTCATTGACATGGAGATAGCTGTAGAGGAAGGTTGGGAGAAGCCCGGCGGCGGCTTCGGCGCGGGTGTAGCGCAGGGGGAAGGAAGCCGTGCCGCTGAGGCGGTAGGCGGCCAGGTCCTGAGGGACGCCGCGGCTGAACATGTAGACGCCATCGACCTGGGCCAGGGCCAGGCCGTAGGCGCTGGCGATGGCGTGGAGGAGTTGGTCCACGGAAAGGTCGCGCAGGTGCAGGCTGACCTGGGCCTCGACGGCGTCGTCGACCGCGAGGTTGGCGCCCGTGACCTGAGCTATCTTGCCCAGTAGATCGTGCAGGTCCGCCTGCACGGCCGTGACGGAGACGAGGCCATCGGTTTCTTCCACCGTGATCTCGGCCTCTGGCTCGGCCTCGTCTGTGCTCCCGGCGGCTTCGCTTTCCTCCAGGGTGCGGCTGCTGCTGACGGTGATAATCACGCTCCGCCTGTCGTTGCTGCGAGTGAAGTTCACCGGCGAGGGTTCGACCATGACAATCGCCATCTGCACTCCGACGCCCTCCCGCGCGTCTTGGGGCACGGACAGCTCGATGTGGCTAACCGGGAACAGGCTGACATCGATGAAGTTCTCGCCGGTGCCATTGCGCGCGTTGGTGAATCGCACTTCGTAACGGCCGGTGGTGTCATGGCCCGAATTCCAGATGTCGTTGAGGATGCCATCGGCCTGGATGGTGACCTGAACGCCGTTGCTGAGCTGGGTGGCCGTGACCTCAGTGATGTTGCAGTACACGAGTGCGTGGGCGGCGACGCCGGAGATGGCGGTGACAGCCGCGACGCACAGAATGAGCCAAGCGAGTTGGCGAGGGTGGCTAACCATTGAGACTTCCTCCTTCTGCGGGAAGCGGACCCCGGATGATGTGCGGGGTCAGGAAGATAGCGAGGTCGGTCTGCGAGACGTCAGCACACGGCACCCGAAAGAAACGCCCGATGAGAGGCAGGGATCCCAGTATGGGGATGGCACGCTGCTCTCGACTTTCCTGTTGCAGGCGAAGGCCGGCGATGGCTATGGTCTCGCCATCGCGGGCGCGCATCGCTCCATCTGCAGTCCGAAAGGCAACCACCGGCAAGTTGGTGGCGGGGTCGGCGGAGGCGAGGCTGCGGACTTCGAGCGTAATATGCAGGAGGACCTCGTCCCCGCTGCCCACGCTGGCCTGGACATCGAGCGTGGTGCCGACGTCTACCGACTCTATGTCAGCGGTGGCGCCCTCGTCAATGCGCTCGATGATGATGTTGCGCTCCTCTCCGGCGAAGATGTGGGCGGTGTGTCCGCTCAGCACCCGGAGAGTGGCCTGGGATCGCAGCCGTCCGGCGCCTTCAGTCTCCAAGCTTCGCAGCAGCAGGCGCCACTCGGCGGGCAGTCCATCCAAGCGGAGGAAGCTGAGCGCGCCAGCGAGAATGTCGGCGCCGACTGAACCGTTGTCGGCGGACCGTTCGATCTGCAGATGCTGCAGAAGGCCGGACCCGCTTGTGTACTCGACGGCAACGACGTCGATGGAGACCTGAGGAGACGGCCGGTCGAGTTTGGCCAGGTCGGCGGCCACTCGGTCGAGCATCCAATCCGGGCCCGTGGCTACGATGGAGTTGGTTTCCTCATCCGCGTGGGCGTAGTCCACAAGGAAGTTTGGCAGGAGGTCGAGCGCGGTCCCCGCGGAGAGATAGGAGAGGCCGATGCGGCGCACGGAGGAAGCCCCGTAGCCGGCGGCGGTGCCGGCGCTCTCGGCGATTACCCAGCCGCCGGTCGGATGCCGGCGAGCGGCGAGGCCGCAACCGGCGGCGATGGCCTGCAAGGCTTGGGCGGGGGAGATGGCGTCCAGACACAGGCTCACGCGTAGATCGCCATCGCGAGGAGCGGCGACCGGGAAGCCCGCGCGACGCCCGATGGCGCTGGCGACGTCTTCCAGCTTTGCATTGATGGCGCGGATGGAGAGTAGCCCCGCGCGCTCTGTGATCTCCAACTCCTCGGGCAGGTCTTCCGGGGTAGTTGGTGGCGGTGGCGGCGGGAAGCGGTCGGCCGTCCAACTCAGGAGGATGCTGTTGCCGTCCTCCGAGCCATTCAGGTTGAGGTTAAAGCGAGAACGCTGGAAGTCGCCCTCGCCAGTGACCCAGGGGACGTACTGGACGAAGTCAATCGCTAGGCCGACGCCTTCCTCGGCCCACGTGGGGATTGAGATCTGGGCATGGCTAATGGGGTACTTCCCGACGGCCACGAATCCAGAGCCGAGCATGGATCTGGCGTTGTAGATCAGTATTGGCAGGGTCCGGAAGCGCT
>CAZWRO010000106.1:0-7730 GCA_964635365.1 uncultured bacterium
CCGCGAAGGCGGCCGTACCGTCGGCGCCGGCGTCGTCGCTAAGGTTATTGAGTAGAAGCTGAAGCCAGACTAAGAATCCGTGGAGGCGCGGCGCTCAAGCGCCGTGCCTCTTCCTTTTGTCCCCGCCAGCAGGCGCGGCCGACTTTGCGGAGAAGTCCGGTGCCGGAGGCAAGTCAGCATGTTTCGCCGCTGGGCCGAAGCGCGGATGTACCGACGGACCGTCCAGGTCGCCGTGAGCGCCTTGCGTCGAGCTTCTCGCACCGCTGACGCGCGGGAGAAGCTCAAGCTCCTCGACCTGGCCGAGCAGAAGCTGAAGGACGCCCTTTGGCTTGACCCGGAAGCGAGCCAGGATGGATTCCAAACCGGCTTGGACGAGATTCAGCGGAGCCGCCGCGACACTCTGCGCAGCCAGGCACTGCCGGCAGTGGAGCGTCTCTTGGATGCTGCCGACGCCGATCTGGGCGACCGAGATGCCTTTCTGAGGCCGGCGGGCGAACTGCTGGCGTTTGTCTTTTACTATGACCCGGAGGAGGCGAAGGCGCAGGCCCTGTCCGCCCGTTTCCGCCAGCTCGGCGGACAACAGCCTCCCTACCAGCCCGTGACGCCTCTCCGCGAGCAGTATCATCGCCCCCGCGCAGGAGTCGGCTGCGCCGTATTGCTGGTTGGCTTGTTAGCCGCGCTGGCCGTCGTCTGCACTGTCTTGCAGTGAGCTAGCCGGGTCCGATTCATACACGCGCGTGGCCAGCACTCGCAACTCCGCCCGCTGATGGCGCCGAGAATGCTGACTGGAGAGATGTGCTCATGAGCAAACTTGCCGTGCTGGGGGGCGAGCCGATTCGCGCGAAGCAGTGGCCCGATTGGCCGGACGTTCGCGAGGCCGACGTGGAGGCGGTGGCCAGGGCCGTTGCCTCCGGGAACTGGTGGCAATACGCCGGGGAGGAAACTTTTAACATCGAGAGGGAGTTCGCCGCCTACCAGGAGGCACGGCACGGAATCGCCGTCAACAGCGGCACCACAGCACTCCACGTGGCCTTAGCTGCTCTCGGCGTCGGCCCCGGGGACGAAGTCATTGTCCCGGCCTATACGTTCCTGGCCACCGCCACGAGTGTGCTGTTATCGAACGCCGTTCCGATCTTCGCCGATGTGCAGCCGGACACACTGAATATCGACCCCGAGTCGGTCGCCAAGCTCATCACCGAGCGCACCCGCGCCATCATTCCCGTGCATCTGGCCGGGCTTCCCGCACGCATGAAACGTCTCCGAGAGCTCGCCGAGCCTCGGGGCATTGCTCTCCTCGAAGACGCGGCCCAGGCCCACGGGGCGATATGGCAGGGCCACAAGGTGGGCGCGATTGGCGAGGCCGGAACCTTTAGCTTTCAAGCCAGCAAGAACCTGTGCTCGGGCGAAGGGGGTATGATTCTCACCGACGACGATGAGCTGGCGGCCCGAGCTGCGGGCCTGCGTGATTGCGGGCGCGTCCGAGGGCGACCGTTCTACGAGCACCATACGCTGGGGTATAACTTCCGCATGACGGAGATGCAGAGCGCTCTCCTGCGTTCCCGATTGGGCCAGCTCGAGGCCGAAACCGAAAAGCGGTTCAAGAATGGCCGACGCTTGACACGGGAACTCGCCGCGCTGCCGGGCCTCGAGCCGGTCGATCCGGAACCGGGTCAAGGCGACCGCCGCGCCTATCACATATACCTAGTGCGGCTGCACTCCGAGTCGCTGGGTGGGATTGCGAGAGACCGGTTCATGGAGGCCTTGCAGGCGGAAGGCGTGCCCTGCTTCGGTGGATATGGAGGGCCAGTCTATCGCAACCCGGTGTTTCTTGCTCACCGGTTCAGGCCGCGCGGATGTCCCTTGTCGTGCGCGCACTATTCCGGGTCGGTGGACTATGAGGAAACCTCGTGCCCGGTGACCGAGGAGCTGTGCGGCGATCTCATTTGGATCTCTCATAACCTGTTGCTGGGCTCAGAGGGAGACATGCAGGATATCGCCGGTGCCTTCGAGAAGGTCGTTGCGGCCCACCGGGAGCTACTCTGACGTGGCTGGTCCGGCCGGCTGGGCCAGGCGTTTTCTCGCCGGACGAAGAGGGCCGCTCAGTGCCTTCCAACGCTCCCGGCTGCGCTTGCCAAGGGTCCGCCTGCAAACCCTTGACGAGGCCGCCGTCATATGATAGAGTGCCTCTTGCTGGTCTGACTGCCTGAGCCAGGCGGGAATGAAGTGCGCCCGCCGGCTCGGTTTCTCTTGGCCTGGCGGCCAGAAAAGGAGTGCCGGCTGTGGCGCGACAGGGCCGGATTCATGACCGAGGCTTCTGGTGGGCGTGCACTGAGTGCCGCAACCGGAATTACACTAGCTACAAGAACAAGCGCAACGATCCGGACAGGATGAAGTTGCGCAAGTACTGTTCGACCTGCAGAAAGCATACCGAGCACCGGGAAACCGGTCTAACGGCGCGGGCTGGTCGCTAGTGTCCGGGCATTGGAGCAGGCCCGTAGCTCTAACTGGCAGAGCGCCGGTCTCCAAAACCGGAGGGTGTCGGTTCGAATCCGACCGGGCCTGCCACTGTTCGGCAGTGAGTTCTAAACGAAGGTTAGCAAGATGAGAGCGACCGCACAGGAGCGCAAGGCCGGCGCCGGCCGCGGGGGATTGTGGGGCGTCGTAAGAACCTTCTTCCGCGACGCGTGGCTTGAGTTGAAGAAAGTGATCTGGCCCAGTCACGACCAGGTCGTCAAGATGACGGGCTTGGTGGTCGTGGTAGTGATGGTGGTGAGTGGCTTTATCTTTGTGTGGGACCAAATGCTGACGTTGGTTACTCGTCCGATGTTCGAGTAGCCGGGCGCGCGGTAACGATAATCATGGCGAAACAGTGGTACGTAGTCCATACCTTTACCGGTCACGAAGACAAGGTGAAGGTCAGCATTGAGCGCCGCGCAGCCTCTACGGGCATGGGCGATCAAGTTGGTCGTATCTTGGTGCCCACCGAGGAAGAGCTGCGGGGCACCAGGCGAGGCCGACGCCAGGTCAGCAAACATAAGATCTTCCCTGGCTACGTCATCGTCGAAATGGAGCTCGGCGACCAGACCCGCCATCTCGTACGAGATACGGTCGGAGTGACGGGTTTCGTCGGCCCCGACCGACAGCCGGTGGCCTTGCGCCCCGAAGAGGTGGAACGACTGCTCACGACGGTGAGCGAAGACGCTCCGCCGCTGCGGGCCGCTTGGCAAGTCAGCGAGACAGTGCGCATCACATCTGAGCCGTTCGACGGCATTCACGGGAGCGTGATAGACGTCGATCTGAAGCGCGAGAAGCTCCGCGTGTTGGTCTCGATCTTCGGACGAGAGACGCCGGTGGAAGTGGACTTCGCAGATGTAGAGAAGCTGGACTGACGGGAACGACGGAGAGAGCAGGAAGCAATGGCGAAGAAGGTTCGAGCAGTTATTAGACTGCAAATAGACGCGGGGAAGGCCACCTCGGGGCCGCCTGTTGGTCCCTCGCTGGCTCCGCACGGGATCAACTTGATGGAGTTGATCAAGGCCTACAACGCGGCCACCGCCGCCCAGGTGGGCACGATCGTTCCCGTCGAGGTGACAATCTACGCGGATCGCTCCTTCTCATTCGAACTCAAGACGCCGCCGGCCTCTCAACTGCTGCGAAAGGCGGCCGGGCTGGAGAAGGGCGCCGAAGAGCCGGGGCGCACGACGGTCGGCGAGGTCACCAGCGACCAAGTGCGAGAGATCGCCGAGATCAAGATGCGCGATCTCAACGCGAACGATGTCGAGGCCGCAATGAAGATCATCGAAGGAACGGCCCGCAGCATGGGCATCGTGCTGGCCGAAGGATAGTTTGATGGGACGACACGGCAAGCGATATGAAGCGGCTACCGCCACGCTCGACCGAGCCCGACTCTATTCCCCGGAGGAGGCGCTCGAGGAGGTCAAGAAGACCGCCTCCGCCAAGTTCGACGAGACGGTCGAGGTCGCAATCCGGCTCGGCGTAGACGCCAAGTCCGGCGAGCAGATGGTGCGGGGCGTAGTCAAGCTTCCGCACGGCTCCGGGAAGTCGCCGCGAGTGGTCGCCTTCGCCAGGGGAGAGGCCGCTCAGCAGGCGCAAGACGCCGGGGCTGATGTGGTCGGCGCCGAAGACATCGTGGCGAAGATAGAAGGTGGATGGAAAGAGTTCGACATCCTGGTCGCCGCGCGGGACATGATGCGTGTCGTGGGCCGGCTCGGCAAGCGGCTTGGCCCGCGCATGCCGAACCCGAAGGCTGGCACCGTGGGCGAAGACATCGGCGCCATCGTTCGTGAGCTAAAGGGCGGGCGCATTCAGTTTCGAATGAACAGGGGCGGGGTCGTGCAGGTCCCGATCGGCCTGGCTTCTTACGATGTCTCCCAGTTGCTGGAGAACCTGGTCACGCTGCTCGAAGCTGTGCTTCGAGCCCGGCCGGCGGCCACCAAGGGACAGTACCTGCGCAAGATCGCGATTAGCGCTACCATGGGTCCGTCGGTTCTCGTGGACCTGAGCCAGGCTGAGGCACTCGCCGAAGCCTAGCCTGGCACACAAGTATATAGCTGCCGCAGACAGCAGGTGTGAAAGCTTAAGGTCCGCGCTTCGCGGACGCCTGCCGAGGCAGGGACGTGGACATCGACAGCCCGAGTGGCTCCGATGAATTGCTTCCCCCGCCTCGGCGGGGGAAGTTGCTTTAGATAAGGAGGAGGCCTGTGCGAAAGGCTCAGAAGGAGCAGGTGGTCGCTATTCTGGAGGAGGCGCTGCTGCAGCCTGGCAGCATCATACTCGCCGACTACCGCGGCCTCACCGTCAAGGAAATGACGGAACTCCGGCGTGCCGTGACGAAGGCTGGCGGACGCCTGAGCGTCATAAAGAACAGGCTATTCGCGCGCGCCCTGACGGGCAAAGATCAAGGCGGACTGACCGAGTTCTTGCAAGGGCCGGTGGCGGTAGCGTTTGTCTCTGCCGACGCCTTCCCGGTCCTGAAGGAGATGAACACTTTTGCCCGCACCCACGATGAGCTGCAGTTTAAGGGTGGCTGGGTGGAGAATCAGCTCCTGACGGGCGAGGACTTGGCGAAGCTGGCGCTGCTGCCGCCGCGCGAAGAGCTTCTCGGGAGACTTCTTGCGTCGCTTTCGGCGCCGTTGAGCCAGCTCGCTGCAGTGCTGCAGGCGGTGCCTCGCGACCTAGTTCTCACTCTCGACGCGCTGACGAAGCAGCGCGAGGGCGAGGCCGCCGCGTCGGCGGGATCGTAACATACAGAACTGCACAGAACGTATACCACGGAGGTATGAGATGGCAACGTTGACCAATGAGGAAATCCTGGAGTCAATCAAGGGGAAGACCGTCGTCGAGCTCAACGAGCTCGTCACCATGATCCAGGACGAGTTCGGCGTGACCCCGATGGCGATGGCCGGTCCGGCCGCCGCCCCGGCCGCGGCGGAAGCGGCTGAGGAGCAGACGCAGTTCGACGTGGTCCTCACCAGCTTCGGCGAGAAGAAGATCCAGGTCATCAAGGCGGTGCGGGAACTCACCAGCTTGGGGCTCAAGGAAGCTAAGGAACTCGTCGAGGGCGTGCCCAAGACCGTCAACGAGGCCCTCAGCAAGGACGATGCGGAGGCCGCCAAGAAGACCTTGGAGGGGGCTGGCGCCAGCGTCGAGATCAAGTAACCTCTGCGGATATGCTTCGGCCCGCTAATTGAATGGCACGTACGGAGCGGGGATTCCCCATAGCGCGTCCACGAGCGTGAGCAGGACCGCGATGCTCATTTCTCCGAGTATCAGTCCTAGGAAGAACGGGCGCGCCTTGGTGTAGCCGGACAGACCTCCGTAACGGATCACAATCGACTTCAGCACCCAAGCCACGAAGATCGCGAACCAGTAGACAACCAATGACCAGGAGCCGCACATCACGAATGCGAGCGGGTGGAAGGGCCACCACCAGAACTGGAGCCGCATCACGGAGAGCAGCACCGTGAAGGCGGCGCCCAGCAGGAAGCAGATCGTCGCCGCCGAGTGGAAACGCTCCTCGCCATTTAGGAACGCGACGTGCTCCTGGAAGAACAGGCTCGCGTACCATTCGGTGTAGTGCGTGTTCAACATTATGGCGCCCTGCCGGTAGTTGATCCAGAGCTGGATGGCGAATCCGGCGATCAGAGAAACGGCGAACGCGATCCAAAGTGCTGCCTGTAACGGCCGACGCCGCACACCCGCGGCGTCGGCGATCTTTTGGCCGTCCATCATGGCCTCCAGGGTCAGCCCCCGCATGTCACCCGCAAAGGGATTGGTCGCAAAGACGATCGTGGTGAGGTTCTTCGCGCCCAAGAGCTGTCGCCGGCCGAACATGCCGTACACGTCCAGCGGAGTGAAGATCACCTCCGTCATCAGCAGCCCGCCCTCCACCGTCGCCCGGGTCATCACGATGGAGATGACCAGCACGTAGACGACTAGCTCCATGAGGCCGAGCCAAATGGAGAGGCCAGCCAGGTAGTACCATCCCGCCGCCGCGCCCAGAGTCACCACCAGGCCTATGAGCGCGGTGCGATAGCGCATCATCTCGTGTTTGCCGCCGGTGCCCTTAATGGCCGCCGCGATGATGGGTCTGGCCAGGTACAGGTAGTAGGCCGCCAAGACGAAGAAGCCGCCGGCCTCGGCACTCGCAAGATAGAGGCTGGTATCCGCGTGCCCCGGCCGCTCCAGAGACCAGCCGAAGTGAAGCAGAAGTACTTCATGCCCCTTCGCCAGGAACACGTAGAAGAACCACAAGCCGAAAAGCATCTCCTTAGGAAGCAGGAAGAAGAACCCTATTGCCGAGGGCGACAGGACAACCCGCGTGTGCGTCAGGGCGTTCCACGGAGGGTCTCTGAAGAACAGGTTCCGCAAGTCCCACACCAGTGGGATTTGCGGCACATCCGGGCTCACGTTGTGGAGCAGATTGATGATGTGGATGATGATCGGCAGGGCCGCTCCCACGTACAAGAGCTTGTTTCGGTAGAACGGTCCCCCGGACTCGGCCTTCAGCATCTCTATCGGCAGCTGGGCCAGGGGGAAGGTCAGGCGCTCCCGATCGCCCCACTGCCCCCGCAGCAATGTCGCCAGGCACACAAACGCGGCGAAGAGCAAGACAACCGGAATCGCCCAGTTAGCCAGGGGCCCAAGCCACGCTCCCCAGGGAATGGGTTCCCCATTGTGCAGGCCTTCGAAGAGACCGATTACCACCGGCTGCTGCGCGGGACCGTCGGGATTCCACGGGACGAGTTGCCGCGGAATATGCGGAAACAGCATCGTTTCCCACTTGTTGGCCGGATTCGCGTAGTAGTTGATGCTGGTCAGGAGGCCAATCAGACGCCGCGGAGCGCCTCGTGCTGAAACCATGGCGCTCAATACCATCATCACATAGATGACGGCCAGCTCTGTTGACTGCAGGGCCCAGCGGGGCCGGACCATACGAGCCAAGCGATTCCCAATAATGAGCAGCACGAACAGACCGAAGGCGACGGGGGGAAACTGCAGAATGGCAATGGCGATGTCCTGCACCACCAATTCCGCCCAGCTGGCAACGAACGCGACCAACACGGCCAGCGCAATGCCCACCACTACGGAACGACCGGTGAGGCCTGCCCTGGCGGCCGATCCTTTGCTGTCCAATTCTGGCCTGTCTATCACGTCTCAGCTTGCCCGCGTTGAGCCGCTGGCGACTCTCAGCTCTTCTGCCGTCGCTT
>CAZWRO010000107.1:0-7586 GCA_964635365.1 uncultured bacterium
TAGGGCCTCGATTTCCCTGTCGGCCGCACGAAACGGGCAGTCGAGCGGGGCCATGAAGGTCCTTCCAAGCAGGTTAAGCACCCCCACAGGGCCGCTGTGGTCGGTTAGGTAGATGTTTGCGCCCAGGCCGGGGACGCCGGCGGGGTAGTTGGCGGGTCGCAGGACATGGGTCTCGGAGGCAAGGAAATCGGCGAAACCGCGGCGGCGCCATACGTGGTTGCCGGTGGTAAGGACATCGATGCCCGCGCCGAGGAGCTCCTCGGACACGGCTTGCGTGAGGCCCATGCCTCCGGCTGCGTTCTCCCCGTTGGCGATGGTGAAATCAACTTCGTAGCGCTGACATAGGTCGCCCAGACGGGCCTGCAACGCGGCCCGTCCGGGGCGTCCCACAATGTCGCCAATGAAAAGCAGATTCATGGTGAGACCTTTGCTGTCAAGTTACTTGGCATACTCTACGGAACGAGTCTCTCTGATAACGGTGACCTTTATCTGGCCGGGGTATTGGAGGTCCGACCCCTGAATCTTGTCGGCGACCTCCTTCGCCAGGCCGGACGCCATCTTGTCGTCCACTTCCTCCGGCTTCACCAGGATGCGGACTTCGCGCCCGGCTTGAATCGCGTAGCAGCGTTCCACTCCTTGACAAGAGTGGGCGATCTTCTCGAGTTGTTCGAGGCGCTTGATGTAGCCTTCGAGAGTTTCGCGGCGCGCGCCGGGTCGGGCGGCCGAGATGCTGTCGGCGGCGTAGACGAGCACCGCCTCCACGGACTGGAACGGCTCGTCCTCGTGGTGGGCGGCGATGGCGTGGATGACCTCGGGACTCTCCCGGTATCGACGGGCGACATCGACGCCGATGGAGGTGTGAGTCCCCTCGACTTCGGAGTCGGTGGCCTTCCCGATATCGTGGAGCAGACCGGCGCGCCGGGCAATGGCCTCGTTCGCGCCGAGCTCGGCGGCGATGACCCCGGCCAGGTTGGCCACTTCTATGGAGTGGCCCAGCGCGTTCTGCCCCAGGGTGGTGCGGAACTTCATCCTGCCGAGGAGCCGCACCAGCTCGGGGTGGAGGCCGGTGACGCCGGTCTCGAAGGTGGCCTTGTCGCCCGCCTCTTGGATGCGCTCATCCATGAGCGCCTGGGCCTTGTTCACCGAGTCCTCGATGCGCCCCGGGTGGATGCGACCATCGCTGACGAGCTTCTCGAGTGCGATGCGGGCGGTTTCACGTCGCACAGGATCGAAGGCTGAGATGACGACGGCCTCGGGTGTATCGTCGACGATGAGGTCGACGCCGGTAAGCTGCTCGAAGGCGCGGATGTTGCGCCCCTCCCGGCCGATGATGCGTCCCTTCATCTCGTCGGAGGGCAAGGCGACGGCGGTGACGGTGGTCTCCCCTACTTGGTCGACTGAACAGCGCTGAATGGCGAGGGATATGATCTCCCTGGCCTTTCGCTGGGCCTCCCGCTTGGTCTCCTCTTCGATCTGGTCGAGAAGCACGGCCGCCTCGTGACGGGCCTCCTTCTCGGCCTCTTCCAGGACGATGCGGCGCGCATCGTCTGCGCTGAGCGCGGCCACGCGTTCGAGCTCTTCTCGCCAGTGCTGTCGTTCCTTTTCGGCCTGCTCGCGCAGGCGGTCAATCTCTGCTTCTCTCTCCTGGGCCGTCCGTTCGCGCTTCTCGAGCACGTTCATCCGGCGCTCCAGGCTTTCGTCCCGCTGATTCAGCCGCCGCTCCATGCGTTGGAGCTCTTGCTGGCGGCCTCGATTCTCTGCCTCGATCTCCTTCCGTACGCGATGAGCTTCTTCTCTCGCCTCTAGCTGCGCCTCCTTACGGCGCCCGTCGATTTCCTTGCGAGCGTGTTCCAGCTCCTGCTCGGTCTCCGCCACTTTGCGCTTGCGGCGGAGGTAGGATCGGACAACAAGGAGGTAGCCAACGACGAGAAGGACAATCTCCGCGATGAACCCAACGGCCAACACTCTCCATGGCTCTTGAAGCAATTTCCGATCACTCCCTTCGCATAACGCGGTCGGTATGGACGGTCAGCCCGGGCCACGCTGGTTGTTGGTCGACGGGATATCGCCGACTTAGTCCACGTCCGACTGCGAGATTGTTTTCGGCGCGACACGCTACGCCCAGGCGGCCCCGGGGTGGGCCCGCGGGATGATGTCCGGGCACAGCCGCAGACGCAGCGAGAATCCATCTTCAGTGCTCCCCTTCGGTCGTCAATTGTTGCAGCACGCGATCCACGGTCTCGAACCCAAAGCCCCGACCGAGCAGCAGACGGCGGAGACGAGCCAGCGTCTTGGCTTCTCTGAGGTCTCCCTTGAGCCGCTTTCGCGCTAGGCACAGGGCTTGCTGAATCTCCGTCTGGTCATCTATCCCTTCATCCACGAATCGGCGAATCAGGTGCTCGGAGAGGCCTTTTTGCCTCAACTCCCAGCGGAGCTTCTGGCGGCCGGCTCCGCCGGAGGCCTGACGGCTCGCCACCCACGCGCGGGCGAATTCTTCGTCATCGACGAGACCGGATCGAGTTAGCTCTCCGACGACGGCTCCGATCACTTCGTCTTCGAATCCCGAGTCGCTGAGCCGCGCGCGGAGCTCGGCCGCCGACCGCGGGCGAAGGCCCAGAAGGCGGAGACATTTATCCTTAGCGGCGCGCTCGTCCAGCTCCGTCGGCGCCCTACTCTTCTGTTTGGTCTTCACCCTTTTCACTTTGCTCGGAAACAGTGAGCCCGGCACGCTCCCGGATGTCGGCCTCGAGCGCGTCGGCCACCTCGGCGTTCTCCTCGAGGAAGGTTCGGGCATTCTCTCGGCCCTGTCCGAGGCGCGCATCGCCGTAGCTGAGGAAGGCCCCGGACTTGGTGATGAGATCGAGCCTCACGCCTTCGTCGATCAAACCGCCGCCTCTGGATATGCCCTTGCCATAGATGATATCGAATTCGGCGCGCCGGAAGGGCGGCGCCACGCTGTTCTTGATGATCTTGGCGCGGGACCTGCCGCCGATGATGTCCGTCCCACGCTTGAGAGATTCCACTCGGCGCAGCTCGATTCTAACCGAAGACCAGAACTTGAGCGCACGGCCGCCCGGCGTGACCTCGGGATTGCCGAACATGACGCCGATTTTCTCTCGGATCTGGTTGAGGAAGACGCCGACGGTGTTGGACTGGCGGATGGAATGCGCGAGCTTGCGCAGCGCCTTGGACATGAGTCGTGCCTGGAGCCCGACGTGGGAATCGCCCATCTCGCCCTCCAACTCTGCTCGGGGCACGAGGGCCGCCACGGAGTCGACGACGAAGAGGTCGAGCCCTCCGCTGCAAACGAGGATGTCTGCGATGTCCAGGGCCTGCTCCCCCGTCTGGGGCTGAGAGATGAGCAAGGCGTCCAAATCTACGCCCAGGGCCTTGGCGTAACTTGGATCCATGCGCTGCTCGGCGTCAATGTAGGCCGCGGTGCCCCCCCCGCGCTGGGCCTGGGCGATGAGGTGGTAGGCGAGGGTGGTCTTGCCCGATCCCTCGTTGCCGTAGATTTCGGTGACGAGGCCGCGGGGGATTCCGCCGACCCCAAGGGCGATGTCCAAAGGAAGGCTGCCGGTCGAGACGACGTCCACCGAGAGACGCTCGGAGGATCCCAGCCGCATGATGCTTCCCTTGCCGTGCTGGCGCTGGATCTGAGTCATGGCCAGGTCGAGGGCGTTCGCTCTGTCGCCGGTCTGCTTCTGCTTCTGCTTGTCTGTCATGGGTGATCCCCTTCGCTCAAAGGCTCTTGCTCCAGAACGCTATAGATTGCGCCGCCGCGGGCGAGCTCGCTCTTCATCAGCAGCGCGCGATCGACGTCGGTTTCGCCGAGGTCTTCCTCGGCAAGCTCGGCGAGTAGGGAGGCCAGCGCCGGGCTCGGGCCTGGGCGGCGCGCCCGGCCGAGCGTGAGGTGGGCGCGAAAGGCGCGCTGCTCGCGCTCGAATCCGTGCTGAGCGCAGGCCTCCTCGATGCGTGTGGCGAGCTGGGTCAACTCCGAAGCACCGTCGCTTATACCGGCCCATACCACGCGCGGGCGGGCGGAGTTGGGGAACGCCCCGAGCCCGCGGAAGTGCATGGTGAAAGGGCGAGTGCCGTTCAAGGCCTCGCCAACAGAGTGCCATAGGTCAGTCAGGAGCCGCTTGTCAACATTGCCCAGGAACTTGAGGGTGATATGGAAGTTCTCGGGATCGACCCATTTCACGCCCGGGTCGGCCCGGCGCAGGCGGTCCTGGGCCGTGCGCAGGTTGCGCGCCGCCTCGGGCGGAACGGACACTGCGATGAAGCTGCGAAGCGGCGCCGTCACTTGGAGGCCTCTGTGGTGACGCGGGTGGCGAGGGAGCGATAGAGGAGGTAGAGAGCGGCCTGAGCCGCACGCTCCTTGATGGTGGGTCGCTCGCCGCGCAGATGGTGCTCTTCGGTTACCACGCCGTCGGCCTCGGCCAGACCGATGTAGGTGAGGCCGACCGGCTTTGTGGGGCTGCCGCCGGTGGGTCCTGCGAGGCCGGTGACGGAGAGGCCGATGGCTGCGCCAGAGGCCAGCCTGACTCCCTCCGCCATCGCCCGGGCGGTTTCCGCACTCACGGCTCCGTGAGTCTCTATGATTTCTGCGGGCACGCCCAGCAGGGAGATCTTGCTCTCATTGCTGTAGGTGGCCAAGGAGGCGACGAAGTAGTCGGAGCTCCCCGGAACATTGGTCAATCGATGCCCGATGAGGCCGCCGGTGCACGATTCGGCTACCGCGACGGTGCGGCCAGCCCGGCGAAGCATTCGTCCAACCACGAGTTCGAGAGTCTCGTCGTCGGCGCCGTAGATGTGGTCGGCCAGGCGGCGTCTGATCTCGTCCTCGAGGGGTTCGATCATGGCCTCTGCCGCGGCGCGGTCGGAGGCGCGAGCCGTCAGGCGCAGGTGGACCTCGAAGGACTTGGCGAGGGGCGCAATGGTGGGGTTATTCTGGGCGGCTATCAGGTCGGAAAGCGCGGCCTCGCTCTGGGACTCGCCGATTCCGGCCAGACGGAGGAAACGGGAGAAGATGGTGGCGGCGCCTTCCTCTCTCGCCCGCTGGGAGAGATAGGGCAGCACGGTCTGCTCGGCCATCGCCTTCATCTCCGACGGAACGCCGGGGAGAGCGATGACGGTCTTGGCATCCTTGGAGAGGATGAAGCCGGCGGCGGTGCCGACAGGATTCGGCACCGCAATGGCCCCGCGCGGCACGCGGGCCTGCTTGAGCAGGCTATCCAGCAGGTTCCATCCGCGCTGTCGGACAATCGATCGGATCTGGTTGGCCGCCGCCTCGTCTTCGACGAGCTCGACGCCTGCTACGTCAGCAACTGCCGCCGCGGTAACATCATCCTCCGTGGGCCCCAATCCTCCGGTGGCGAGCACGACATCGGCTCGCCCAAGGCTGATACGCAGCGCGGCCGCCAGTCGCTGAGCGTTGTCACCGACCGTCGTCTTGTAGTAGACGTTGATCCCCAGCTCGGACAGCTTATCTGCCAGATAAGCAGCATTTGTATCGACAATGTCTCCCAGAAGCAGCTCGGTACCTATCGATACCAACTCTGTCTGCATTCGCTCCTCCGGTTCACCTCGGTGGTTCGAGGTCCGGGCGGAGCCCACGGTATGAGGACAGGATTATACCTCCTTTCCGATGGCAGCGCAACCGGCGGCTGAGGCAAGCTGAGGGAGCGGGGGATGGCAGGCTGAGGGGCCTGCCACCAGGGGCCGCGCCGGTTGCGGCGGGTGGGAAGGATGATTGGCCCAGGCGCGGCGGCCGGAGGCGTTAGAGGAGCTTGGTGCCGTTGATGACGAGCTCGAACTCGCAGCCGAGGGCACGGGCGGCGCGGCGGGACATGACCATGCGATCGAGGAAAAGCTCGAAGTATTCCATTATGGGGCTAATCTCCGTATCGATGTCGAGGTGTAGCGAGACGAGCGTATGCTCGTTGTTGATGGTGAGGGCGGAGGACTTGGTGGAGTAGTTCACGCGGTCGTGCTCGTCGTAGCGAGACGGATGGATGTCACGGACGCGGCTTCTGGCGACATCCGACTTGTCGGCGATGATGACGGCGGCGGCGACGGGCCCGAATGGATCTCCGTACTGCTCCTCATGGTTGCCCACCCCGGCCATGATGTCGCCGAGCTCGTTCGAGGACATGCCCATTTCCTTGAGGATGGAGTAGGCGATCATGACGGCCACCAGGCCGTGTTCCTCGCGGGCGGCGACGTTGCCGATGTCGTGGAGGTAGCCGGCTATGGCGGCCAGCTCGGCCTCGCGAGGATCGCGGCCGAGGGCATCCATGATGTGCCGGGCGCGCTCGGCGACGATGTCGGCGTGGCGGAAGCCATGTTCGGTGTAGCCGATGGCGTCCATGTTCTGATCCGCCCGCGCGATGAACGTGTGGATGTCCTCACGGGCCTTGACTTTATCGAGTGTGATCGGGTCGTTCATTTTCGCTCCTTCTCCTCAGGAAATCGTCGGCGAACTGCTGGTAGCGGCCGGACTCGATGGCCTGGCGTATGTCCTCCATCAGTCTGAGATAGAGGTGCAGGTTATGATAGCTGAGGCAACGGGCGGCCAGAATCTCTCCCGACTTGTAGAGGTGGCGCAGGTAAGCGCGGGTGTGAGTGAGGCAGACCTCGCACTGACACTCGGGGTCGAGAGGGGAGAGGTCGTCCTGGTACTGCGCGTTCTTCAGGTTCACCTTCCCCGTGCTGGTATAGGCGGTGCCGTTGCGCCCCAAACGAGTTGGCAAGACGCAATCGAACATGTCGATTCCGCAGAGGACGGCGCGCACGATGTCGGAAGGTGTGCCGACGCCCATGAGGTAGCGCGGGCGGTCGTCGGGAAGGAGCCGTGCGGTGTGGGCGAGGAAGTCAAACGTTGAGTCCTTCGGCTCGCCAACCGAGAGACCTCCGATGGCGTAACCGTCGAAGGGAAGCGCGGTGATGCGTTGGGCGCTTCGGGTGCGCAGCTCCTTTTCGAATCCTCCCTGCACGATGCCGAACAGCGCCTGAGCGGAAACACCTTCGTGGGCCTGGAGACACCGGGCGGCCCAGCGGTCGGAACGATCCGTGGCTTCTTCGGTCTGCTGCCGGTCGGCCCGAGGGGCGACCGGCTGGTCGAAGGCCATGATGATGTCCGCGTCGATGGCGTGCTGGATTTGGGTCGCGGATTCCGGTGTGAGCAAGTGCTCGGACCCATCGATGTGGGATCGGAAGGTGACTCCGTCCTCGGTAACCTCTATCAGCGGGGCCAGGCTGAATACCTGATAGCCGCCGCTGTCGGTGAGGGTGGCGGCGGGCCAGCGCATGAAGGGTCCCAGGCCGCCGACCTTGCGAATCAGTTCGAGGCCGGGCCTGAGGTAGAGATGGTAGGCATTGCCGAGGACTATCTGGGCGCCCAGTTGGGTGAGCTCGGCCTGGGTGATTGCCTTCACGCTGGCCTGCGTCGCGACCGGAAGGAAGGCCGGCGTGTCAAAGGAGTGACGGCGAACGGCGAGGCGGCCCGTACGGGCGCCGCTCGGGTCGGTCTGCTGGATGGTGAACTGGAGTAAGGACACGATGGTGATTGGCGTCGAGTATAG
>CAZWRO010000108.1:0-4470 GCA_964635365.1 uncultured bacterium
CCGGCTACGCCTATTCTGATTGGTCTTGGGGCCATGCCGCCCTCGGGACAAACAATATTATAGCGCGTCGCAGGCGCAGATCGCGTGGCGACGCGCGGCACTGATGATTCTCTGATAGCGCGGGAGATACCTTCCGCCGCTCTGGGTCAGGGCCTGTTCGTCAAGGTCACGAGGGCGACGCTGTCCGCGGGGACATACAAGGGTTCGGAATGACGAGCGAACTATCTCGTCTGGAATAGTGGATGGTACTCAGCGACTAGAAGCTGTTTCATAACCTCCTCTGGAGGTTGTGAAACCGCCTAGCCCAGAAGCTGACAGTTTTGGCAGGCGCATTTCAGGCCAGCCAGCCGATCCAGGGCTATGAAATGCGCTTTAGGAGGAGACTGAGATGAAAAAGCGACTGATGATACTGGCACTCGCGCTGACCGCGGTGACGGCCTTTGCCATAGTGGCGGTTCTGAGCTCTGGCAGCACAGGGCATGAGACGCAGCTCGGGCAACTCCCGGCAGTTGCCGCCGCAGAGGCGGAAACCAGCCGGGCCGCACCAACGGCGGAGTCGATTGACCCGGTACCCACGGCGCTGACACAGGAAGTAACGGATTCCGCACGGGTAGAAGCGAGTCGGGCCGCACCAACGGCGGAGTCGATTGCCCCGGTACCCACGGCCGTCACGCCGGAAGTCTCGGACTCCACCGAAGAAGCTCGGCCGCTTACCGGTTGTGGAAAGCCGACGCCGTGCCCAAACAGAGATTGTGAGGATTGCCCCTACAACATCTACCTATGAGGGGGCGGTCGATATCGACCTCTGATGGGGCCGTCGATCAGACGATGTAGGAACGCCGCATGAGCAGCGGGAATTAGGCGCCCCGGCCTCCAGGCCGGGGCGCTCTCGATCTTACCGCAAACTGCAGAGCGGGTTGGGACCCGACCTCGCGGCCGCTACCAGCGAGGGCCCCGCGCGCGGCCTCCGCCGAAGCCGCCTTGGCCGCGCTCCTTGCGGGGCCGCGCCTCGTTAACTCGCAGGGGGCGGCCTTCGAACTCGCGTCCGTTGAGCCCTTCGATGGCCTCCGCCAGCTTCTCCTCTGGGATATCGATGAAGGCGAAACCCTTGCCGTCGATCACGCGGATTGCTCCCAGCGGCCCGAAGTCGGCGAGTAACTCGCGCAGCGCGTCCTCTGTTACGCCAACGGCGAGATTCCCAACAAACAGACTCTTCGTTGCCACAGCGACTCCTCTCTTTCACCGGGAACCAGTCCGGCGGGAAGTAAGTGTATCAGCCCAAGCCCGGCAGCACATCGCCGTGGTGATCCTGGTGGCGAGCTACACGCGCCAGCCAGGTCGGTCAGTGGTCGCACGCAGGAGGCGGACCGGAATGGGCGAGTATTCTCGCGTCGGGCGACATTTCCTGTGAGTGAGCACGAGATAGTGTCTGTAGCGTGATACAGGTGTTGTGGCTCACGTGGAACCAGCGGCCGCGGTCCATCCCTGCGGGAAGGGAGCCGGGAGCGGGTGCCCGTGGTGGTAGGAGCCGATGCTGATGCCCAGCTCCTGGACCTTGCTCTGAGGGAGGAAGCACTCGATCTCGATGCCCCAGGTGTAGGTCTCGGCTCTCCGGCTCGGCATCTGCGTCTGGTTGATCGTGGCGCTCCTTGGTATCACACATCTGTTGCTTCGCCAGTGACATTCATGCCTGCTTTGGCGCGGAAGTCAAGGCCCAAGTGAGTGGTTTCTTGGGGAGGTGAGGCAGAAAGAAAGACCCCGCCGCGGCTGAGCGGGGGCTGTGTGCTGTTGGGGTACGGGGAGCGCCCTACTCCATCGACGCGCCCAGTCCCCGCACGAAGGCTCGCAGGCTTGTGCCGCGCGGCCTCATACTCAGTGGGCATTCTCGCTGCCTGACAAGTCGTTGACGTGATCCTAGTCCAACGCTATACTCGGACCGACAACCTGCTCATGCAAAGGCTGTGAAGGGGAGGAGTAGGCGGGCCGCTGTGGCTCAGAGAGTCGGCGTTGCTGCGATGCCGACCCGCAAGTTCGCCGAACGACACCCCGGAGCCGCAGACTGAACCTCGCTTCGGCGAGCAGTAGGCTCTGACGGAACCCTCCGCCGTTACAGGAAGGCGGCATCACCCTTCGGGGCCGTGCCGACAGAGTGCCCCGGTTCTTGGACCGGGGAAACAGGGTGGCACCGCGGGCGGCGTCAAGGCCCCTCGTCCCTGACTGTTGATGGGATGAGGGGCTTTTCGCGTTATCTGGTGCCCACCACATCGTCAGGAGGCGAGAACATGAAACGGACGCTCAGCACAGAGATCGTTGGTTGCGTTGGCCAGCGCGTCAGCGTGGCTGGCTGGCTCCACACTGTACGCGTACTCGGGGGGCTCACGTTCGCCGTATTGCGCGACAGAGCCGGCTTGGTGCAGGCAGTTGCAGAGGACTCCGAGGTGGCCAGCCTTCTGCAGGATGTTGGCGCGGAGTCTGTGTTAGCGCTCTCCGGCCGAGCCGTGAGCGAGCCAAGGGCGCCCATGGGCGTGGAAATCAGGGTGGAGCAAGTCTCCCCAATCTCGTCGGCGTCAGCCGATCTGCCGCTCCAGATCAACAAGCGATCACTGTCAGCAGGGCTCGACACGCTATTGAACCACCGTGCGCTCAGCCTGCGTGCGCCACAGGCCCGGGCGGCCTTCCGCGTGCAGCATGAGGTAGCCATGTCTTTCTCTGAATTCCTGACAGCACAGGGCTTCACGAGAATTCACACGCCCAAGATCGTGTGCGCCGGCGCCGAGGGTGGGGCGGACATTTTCTCCGTTGCGTACTTCGATCAGCCGGCCTACCTCGCGCAAAGCCCGCAGTTCTACAAGCAGATCATGGTCGGAGTGTTCGAGCGCGTCTTCGAGATTGCCCCGGCATATCGTGCTGAGAAGCATGATACGGTGCGCCACACCAACGAGTTCACGAGCTTGGATCTGGAGATGGGTTTCATTGAAGGCCACGAGGACGTGATGGCGATGGAGAATGCCTGGTTCGGAACTCTGGTCGAGCGACTGAAAGAGCACTGCTCGTGGGAGTTCGAGCATCTGGGAGCTGACATACCAGAGGTGCCCGCGCGCATACCACAGGTAAGACTGCAGGAGGTCCAGGATGCCATCGGTCGGTGTATCGGCGAGCCAGACCTGGACCCCGAAGGCGAGCGTCTTGCCTCGGCGTGGGCAAAGGAGCACTTCGGCAGCGAGTTCCTGTTCGTGACGCACTACGGTACCGAGAAACGTCCCTTCTACGCGATGGATGACCCGGAGAATCCGGCACTTACACTCAGCTTCGACCTTCTGTTCCGAGGCTGGGAGATCACCACGGGAGGGCAACGGCTCCACCGATATGCCGATTACCTCCAGAAGATGGAGCGCCGCGGCCTAGACCCAGAGCGCTTCGGTTTCTATCTCGAGGCATTCCGGTTTGGGATGCCTCCGCACGGCGGGCTTGGAGCGGGACTGGAGCGTATCACGGCCCGCCTCTTGAACCTGGCGAACATCCGGGAGACAACGCTATTCCCCAGGGACAGGGGTCGCCTGGTTCCGTAGTGTCCTCGCGTACCCAATGAGGGCGGCCCCGCCGCGGCTGCCCTACTCGGTGAGCGCGTCCAACCCCCACACGAACACGGGCAGCCCCTCGGTGAACCTCGCCTGCTCCTCCGGCGAGAGCCGGCCCAGCCATGTCTGCACGCCAGGGTCATCCAGGCCTGCCCTGAGCAAAGTCGAAGGGATCGCGGCCGAGGCCGGCTGCTAGGACTCGCTGGTGACTGCGGGATCGCTTGCGCGAACCGCCTTCACGTGGAGGCCAGCGCCATCGAAGACCGCAACGGGCGTGACGCGACCTCGGGAGTCGGTCACCTGCTCCACGCCAACCCGCCCGAGCAGGTGCTGGACGAACTCTAAGCAGTGCCAGGTCTTCAGAGACTCGCCCGGGGGCCCTTCGCTCCCGAGGACGTATGGCTTCCCGGCCTCCTTGAGTGCGAGCACCAGAAGGTGAACGGGCTTGGTCGGCTTCTAAGCACAAGCAAGATGGTGTTTGTGGCCTGATGCGGCTGTTGCGGCTCGCGTGGAACCCGCGGGCGCGGCGACGGCCTGCGTGTCAGGGCTGGAAATCCTGGAATCTCCGCCCCAGCACGACGGTTCCGTAGCGGCCCCGCTTTTGCAGCACGCCCTCCACGATGAGGGCGTCGCTGGAGAAGATGACCTTTCCCCAGCGTTGGTAGATACGATTGAACACCGTTACTTCGAGGAGGCCGGTTTCATCTTCGAGAGTGAGAAAAATCACGGTCTGGCCGCTTCTGGTGGGAGGGCGCTGGCGGGCGATCACGATGCCACCTACTCGCACCCTCCGTCCTTCGGGAAGCGAGTCGAGCTGGGAGCGAGAGATGACGCCGAGCTTGCGCAATCGCTTCCGAGAGAAGTAAAGCGGATGGCGCTTAACGCTCACTCC
>CAZWRO010000108.1:4570-7546 GCA_964635365.1 uncultured bacterium
CCGCGCCAGGCCGGTGCGGGCGCAGAAGTCGCGGAGTGAGTGGAAGGGGCCTGCGGCCCTGCGGGCGGCGACGATAGCCTTCAAGCCGGGCGCGCTGAGGCCGTGCACCTGGAGGAGGCCCACGCGAATCGCGCCCTCCTCCACCCCATAGCGATCGCGGCTCCGATTGATATCTACCGGGCGGACTTCGAGGCCGAAGTGCTTGGCCTCGTTGATGATGACTTCGGAGGGATAGAAGCCCATCGGCTGGTTAGACATGATGGCGGCGAGGAACTCGGCGGGATGGTGGGCTTTGAGGTAGGCGGTCTGGTAGGCGATGATGGCGAACGAGGCGGCGTGAGCCTTGCAGAACCCGTAGGCGGCGAAGGCCGAGAGCTGGCGGAAGGCCTCTTCGGCGGTCGCCTCGTCGACGCCGCGGTGTCGGCATCCCGCGAGGAAGATGTCGCGGATCTTCTCCATCTCGTCGGAAGACCGATCGTGGGTCATGGCGCGCCGCAACGAGTCGGACTGCCCGAGGGTGAATCCGGCGAGCGCGCTGGCCACCTCCAGGACTTGCTCCTGATAGAGGATGACGCCGTAGGTTTCCTGAAGGGCCGGCTTCATGGCCGGATGGAGAAACTCGACCGGCTCTTCGTCGTGGCGGCGGGCGAGGTAGGGCCCAATCATGTCGGCCTGCATGGGACCGGGACGGAAGAGCGAGATGTTGGCGATGATGTCATCGAAGCGGGTGGGCTGGAGGCGAGAGAGGAGGCCGCGCATGCCGGGGCTTTCGAGCTGGAAGACGCCGACAGTGCGGGCGGAGCGGAGGAGTGCGAAGGTCTTTTCGTCATCGAGAGGGAGGTGGTCGAGGTCGGGGGCCCGCCCCTTGGTTTCGCGGAGAAGGTGAAGAGTCTCCTCGATGGCCGAGAGATTGCGAAGGCCCAGCAGGTCCATCTTGACGAGGCCGAGCGTCTCGACATCGTCCTTGTCGAATTGGCAGACGACTACTCCTTTGGAGGAGACTTCGAGGGGTGTGAAATCGGTGATGGGCTCGCGGGAGATGACGACTCCGCCGAGGTGTACGCTGAGGTGGCGGGGGAAGCCGTCGATGGTCTGGCAGATATCGAGCAGCTCTTGGAGCGCGGCGGCGTCGAAGCCGGTAGCTTGCAGCTCGGGGAGAGTGGCGACGGCCTCGCGAATGCGGCCCGCGGCGATGTAGGGTATGGATTTGCTGACGCGGTCGATGAGGGATTCGGGGAGGCCGATCGCTTTGCCGACCTCGCGAACGGCGGAGCGAGCGTTGTAGGTGTTGATAGTGGCGACCATGCCGGTGTGCTCGACACCGTAGCGGTCCATGACGTAGTCGATCATTTCGTCGCGCCGGCGGGAATCGAAGTCGATGTCGATATCGGGCAGGCCGCGGCGGTCGGGATTTAGGAAGCGCTCGAAGAGCAGGCGGGAGGCAAGGGGATCTACTTGCGTGATCCCGAGCAGGTAGCTGACCAGGGAATCCGCGGCCGAGCCGCGGCCGGCGCAGCGGAGGCCGCGCGCCCGCGCCTCTTGCATGATGTCCCAGACCACGAGGAAGTATTCGCAAAGGCCCAGGTCGCGGATGATGTTCAGCTCGTGGCGGAGGCGCTGCCGGACGGGAGGGGAAGCAGCGCCCGCAGGCCGATATCGCTTCTCCGCTCCCTCCAGAGAGAGGAACTCCAGCAGTCGTTCGGCGACGATTCCTTCGACTTCTCGATCCGGGGCCGGCCACCAGTCGGGAGGGTTGGGCGGCGTATAGTCTCGCATACGAAAGTGAGGGAAGTGGAGATGGCCAAGGCCGAGGTCGACCTGGCACTGGTCGGCGATGCGGAGGGTGTTGGTGACGGCCTCGGGATAGGAGGCGAACTCGCGCATCATGGCGCGAGCGGACTTGAGGTAGCGCTCCGCGCCGCGGCGGCGGATGGGATGCCATTCCTCCCTAGTGGTTAGAGTCTGGATGCAGGCGAGGAGGTCTTGAAGGCGCGCTTCCTCCGGGGTGAGGTAGTGGACGTTGGCGGTGGCGACGATGGGCGCGCTCATCTCTTCGGCGAGGGCGGCCAGGCGCGCGATATATGATCGCTCTTGCTCCCCCGGCTCCTCGCGGCAGAGCTCGATGAAGAAACGGTCTGGCCCGAAGATATCTTGATAGCGGCGGACGGCGCGGCGGGCGGCCTCCAGGTCGTCGCGGCGGACGGCGGCGGCGACTTCGCCGAAGCGACAGCCGGAGAGCGCAATCACGTCGTCGGCGCACTTGGCGATGGTGGAGAAGTTGCCGCGGGGGGCCTTGCGCCATTGCGCGCCGGTGGCCTGGGTGTTCGGAATAGGCTGGAGGGGGGCCTGCTCCCCGGCGGCCTCGCGGAGGAGGCGAAAGTGTCCGGCCGTGGTCATGCGGCAGAGGTTGGAGTAGCCGAGTCTGGAGGTGGCGAGGAGGGGGAGGTGGTGGCCGCCCTCGGTGGTCAGCTCGACGCCGAGGATGGGCTTGATGCCGGCCTCCCGCGCGGTTTGGTAGAAACGCACCGCGCCGTAGAGGCCATCGTGGTCGGTGACCGCGAGGGATGACATACCCAGCTCGGCCGCCCGCGCCACGAGCCGATCGAGCCGGCAGGTGCTGTCCAGAAAAGAGAAGACGCTGTGGAGATGTAGGTGCACGAAGCCCGACATCGCTGCCTCCAGGCGTCTCGATGGTAATGCAAACAGGTGTTTGTTGTCAAGGCCGTGAGAGCGCCTCAGGAGCGATGAGGGGAAAAGTCATGAATTCTTCTGTCCGTGGGCCCGTCGCCGATCAGCGACCGGTATCGTCTGCTTGCCACTCCAGGGCCGCGACGCAGTCTTCGACGTAAACACCGGCCCGCGCGGGCGCAAGCAGCCAGGAGGGGCGAGGGGCTTCGCGGCTCCAACCCCGCGCGATGACTAGATCGCCGCAGGCAACACCCACCCCTCGCTCTGATACCATGATGGTGACGGTGA
>CAZWRO010000109.1:0-2895 GCA_964635365.1 uncultured bacterium
CCGGACCCGACGGAGGATTCGGCTTCCATCGGCGGGATGGTGGCGTGCAATGCGTCGGGGGCGATGTCTCACCACTATGGCCCGATGCGGCGGTGGGTGCGCGCACTCCGGCTGGTGTTGAGCGACGGTTCGGTGCTGAGTATCGCGAGGGGAGAACACCGGGCGGAAGGGCGCGCCTTCTCCCTGACCACCGATTCCGGCCGCACTATCTCCGGTCAGCTCCCCACCTACACGCAGCCATCGGTGAAGAGCGCGGCGGGATACTACGTCGAGGACAACCTGGATCTCGTCGACCTGTTCATCGGCATGGAGGGGACGCTCGGGATCGTGACGGAGGCCGAGTTGGTGCTTATCCCGCCTCCCGCGGTGGTGCTGGGCCTGACGGCGTTTCTGCCCTCGGAGGAGGCGGCCTTGCAGTTCGTGCGCGCGCTGCGCGGGGAGGTCGGGGAGGCGGAGGGCTCGATGCGCCCGGTGGCGACGGAGTTCTTCGACCACGATGCGCTGGAGCTGCTGCGCCGGGCGAAGGCGGGGAATCCGGCGTTCGAGAGTATCCCCGCGCTGCAGCCGCATTTCCACACCGCGGTCTATGCGGAGTTCCACGGCAACGACGAGGAGATGGTGGAAGAGGCGATGCTGCAGGTCCTCGACATGCTCGCGGCGGTCGGGGGCAGCGACGAAGATACGTGGGCGGCGACCAGCCCGCGGGAACTCGCGCCGCAGAAGGCCTTTCGGCACGCGGTGCCGGAGGCCGTGAACCTGCTGATTGCTGAGCGCAAGCGCGAGGTTCCCGATCTGACGAAGCTCGGGACCGATATGTCTGTGCCGGACGCGGAACTGGCAGCCGCGATGGGGATGTATCGGGCTTCGCTGACTGAGGCCGGGCTGGAATCGGTGATCTTCGGTCACATCGGTGATAACCACCTCCACGTCAACCTCCTGCCGAACAGCATGGACGACTACGAACGCGGCAAGGCGCTCTACCGCAGGTGGGCGGAGCAGGTGGTGGCCTGGGGCGGCTCCGTCTCGGCCGAGCACGGCATCGGGAAGCTGAAGGTTTCTCTCCTGGAATTGATGTACGGTGAGAGCGGGATTGCTCAGATGCGGGAGCTGAAGGCGCGCTTTGACCCCGACGGAGTGCTCAACCCCGGCACTCTGTTTGCCCGCTGAGTTTCGCCGGGGAGCGTTGGGCTCGGTGGGGTGGCTATTCGGAATTGATGCGATCTTCTAAGGTGGCGGCGGTGACGGCGAGTCGGCTGTCAGTCGGGGCCAGGCGGGCGCGATTCTTTCCGAATCCCTTCGCTTCATAGAGGGCGGAGTCGGCGCGCGCCATGAGTTCGGCCCGGGAGAATTCGCCGTGGGTGGTTGCGACGCCGATGCTGACACCGGCCGAGTGCGCGGTTGTGTCGAGATTCGGCGAGGAGCGAAGCTCCCGCGCGAAGTTGGCGATGAGGGCGTCGGCGTAGGCCGTTCCGACCTCGGCGTCGCTGTCGGGCAAGGCCACGAGGAACTCGTCTCCGCCAATGCGCCCGGCTGCCTCCCGATCCCGCAGGGCATCCTCAAGGACGTGGGCGAGCGAGCAGAGCACGTCGTCGCCGGCGGCGTGGCCGTGGCGATCGTTGATGAACTTGAGGTTGTCCACGTCGATCATGAGCACAGTGAGCGGCCGACCCTGGCGGTAGGTGCGCTCCAATTCGGCGGCGAGGCGGCGTTCGATCTCGCGGCGGTTGGGCAATCCGGTGAGGGAGTCGGTGACGGCGAGGCGGCTGAGCTGGGCGCGGAGCTGGGCGTTCTCGACGGCGGTGGCGGCTTCGGCGCAGAGCGAGGTGAGGAACTCGCCATGGGTGCGAGTGAGCTTGCGGCCGGCGGGGAAGGCGAGGGCCAGCACTCCGATGGGGCCGCTGGGGGTGAGCAGGGGAACGTAGATGAGGTCGGAGCGTTCGCCGGACCCGGAGTCGCAGAGCGGCTGCTCGTGGGCGACGGTGACGGGGGAGCGGGTGGCGATGGCGCGCCGGGCGAACTCCGAGGTGCAGTCGATGGGCAAGGAGTCGTCGGAGGAGTCGATCTCTAAAGTGGCCTGCACTTCGAGCAGGCCGTCGGGCTTGAAGAAGGCGATGGCTCCGCTCTGGGCGCGAGTGGCGCGCGCGGCATGGTCGAGCAGGACGGAGAGCATGTTGGTGAGGTCGGCGCCGGCATTGGCGGCGTGGGCGACGTCGTAGACGGCGGCCATGCGGCGCAGGGAGTTGTGCAGGGCTTCGCGCATGCTCTGGCTTACGCCGGCCTCGCGCCCGAGGAGGCTGAAGAAGATGACCAAGACGATGCCGGAGACGCAGAAGCCGGCCACGCGCAGGGGAACGGTGGTGACGAGGGCCGCCTTGGAGTCGTCGATGAGGCTGACGAAGGTGAACAGTATGCACCCGAGGACGGCGCCACCGATGCCGTCGCGCGGGTTGCGGCGAATGGCGGCGTGGGCGACTGGTAGGTAGTAGAGGAGGTAGTACTCGCTGCGGACACCGCCGGAGATCCAGACGATGGCGGTAATTAGGAGGAAATCGAGGGCCGTGACCGCGCTGTAGAGCGGCGCGTCGTCGCGCTTGAGGGCGGAGGTGGTGGTGGTGAGGGTTATGTAGGCCGCGCCGCCGAGGAGCAGCGCGAGGGCACCGGCGACCTGCCCGGAGAGCAGGCCGTGGATGCCGGCGACGAGAGTGGCCGTGAGCAGGGCGAGGCCGCGCACGATGCGCGCCCTACGCGGCTCGAAGATGCTGTTATCAGACTGCAGAGTAGTGTCTCCCGCGCTTGACTAGCCGCCCCGCCTTGGGGCAACTCCCGCCGATGTTGTTCCACAAAACGGGGTCGGTCGTGAGGTGGTCGACGGTGGGTGGTGCGAGGGGCTCAGGA
>CAZWRO010000109.1:2995-6221 GCA_964635365.1 uncultured bacterium
GCTCAGGAGAGGGTTAGGGGAGAGGGTGATTGCTGCCCGGAGCGCTCGGCTTTCTTGCTGCGGTACATGGCGCGGTCGGCGGCTTTGAGGACCTCTTCCGGACTGCCTGCGGAAGAGTCGGCGAGGCCGACGCTGGCGGAGAGTAGGAGGTTGATCCGGCGGGCAAGGGAGGAACTCTCCAAGGCGCGATGGAGGCGTTGGAGGAGGCGAGTGCGGACGAGTTCAGTGACGGCCGGCATGACGATGACGAATTCGTCTCCGCCATAGCGGGCGAGGAGATCGGACTTTCGGACGCAGCTTGCGAGGAGATTGGCGAACTCGACGAGTACGGCGTCGCCGGTGGCGTGGCCGCGGGTGTCGTTGATGTGCTTGAAGTTGTCGATGTCGATCATGGCAACGGCGTAGCGTTCGCCGCGCTGCGCGGCGCGCAGGGCGATCATGGTGAGTTCGTCGGCGAGGCGGTGGCGGTTGAGGAGGCCGGTGAGCGCGTCGGTGTCTGCGCGGCGCTCCAGCTCCTCTTGATGGGCTTGTTCGATGGCGTGCATGCGGTGTTTGGCTACGGCGAGCTCGACGGCGCGGGCGAGCTCGGGCCCGTGGCGTCCGGTCTTTACGACGTAGTCGCTGGCGCCCTTCTTGAGCGCGGCAACGGCGATGGTCTCGTTGCCACTGGCGGTGATCATGACGATGGGTGGAGTTCTGGGGAGGCTGCACAACTCGTCGAGGGCATCGAGCCCGCTGATTCCGGGGAGCCGGTAGTCGAGCACGATGGCATCCCAATGCTGAGTCTGGGCGGCGGCGAGGGCGTGCTCGGCGGTCGGGAAGTGGAGCGCGCGGTGTCCGCGCGCCTCCAAGGCCTCGGCGGCGAGGAGGGCGTGGTCTGGATTGTCTTCTATGACGGCGACGGCCAGGGGGCTGTCGAAAGTGTGCGCCGAGGGATCGGCTGTGGCCGTGTCCGCTTTGCTGCGCGGGCTCATGGGGATGACCTCCCTGTTTGCGAATCGTGAGGGTGGTTCAGGATTGCCCAGGAGCGTCCGGTTTGCTGGACGGTGGCGTAGAGTTCCTGCAGCCGGAGGGGCTTGACGAGGTAGCTATCGGCACCCAACCGGTAGGCGGTGGTGATCTCGCGCGGATCGTCGGAGGTGGTGAGTATGATCACAGGCACGTCGCGCAGTGCGGAATCGCCTTTGACGCGCTGGAGGAACTCGATGCCGGATCGCTCGGGAAGATGGAGGGCGAGTAGGATGAGGCAGGGAAGCTGGTTGGGTTTCGGGCTGGGCTGGGGGGCGCAGTCGTTCAGATGGGCGAGGGCCTCTTCGGGGGTGGAGAAGTGATGGATGGGATTGCTGAGGGAGGCGTCCTCGAACACCTCGAGCGTGAGCGCGAGGTGATCCTCGTTCCCTTCGATGATGAGTATGGGGGCGAGATCAAGCAGTGGGGTCGGGGCTGTCGATGTCACCCTCGCTGTCCCTCCGGGGAAGAGTGAAACGCAAAGCGGCGCCCTGGCCCTTCTGGGACTCGACCCAGACGCGGCCGCCGTGGCGCATGACGATGCCCTTGACCGCGCTGAGGCCGACTCCGGCGCCTTCTGTGTGGAGGTCGGGGCCGCGGCGGAAGAGCTGGAAGATGCGCTTCTGGTCTTCGGGTGCGATTCCGATGCCGTTGTCCTGAACGAAGAACTCGTGCTCGTCGAGACGGGCGGTATAGCCGATCCGGATTTCCGGGCGAGGTTGGTCGCCAAGGTACTTGAGCGCGTTGCTGACCAGGTTCATGAATACTTGGTGGATGGCGACTTCGTCGGCGATGATGGTCGGCAGATTTTCGGCGATGATGATGTGAGCCTGGGAGTCGTCGATGGCGCTTTGGAGGTCGCCAAGGACGGCTTCGAGGAGGCCGCGAACCGAGAAGCGGGAGTAATTGAGGGGCTGGTTATGAGAGCGAGAGACGGCGAGCAAGCTGTCGAAGAGGTCGGACATGCTCTGGGCGCTGCGACGGATGCGCTCGACATAGGTGCGCCCGCGCGCGTCGAGGGCCTGGCTGTATCTCTGCTCGAGGCTGCCGGCGAATCCCTCGATGGTGACGAGGGGAGAGCGGAGATCGTGGGAGGCGACGTAGAGCAACTCGCGAAGTTCGGCGTTAGCGGCGGCGAGGTGGCGGAGGCGAGGCTCGGAGTCGCATTCGGCGGTTGAAGAGGTGGGGGCTCCAGGGGAGGAGTTGTTGGAGGCCATGGTGGCCGGCTCGGCGCCGCAGGATTGCCGCACGACGAGGGTGACGGGAAGATCGAGGTGCCAGGTGCCGGTCTCCGGTTCTTGCCCGACAGTGGAGCAGGCGACGAGATAGCAGGCCTGGGACATGATCTCCCGCACGGGCTGGCGGACAACGGTAAGGTGAGGGATGATCTGGGTGGCGAGTTCGGAGTCATCGAAGGCGACCACGGCGAGGTCCTGGGGAACGCTGAGGCCCATTTGCCAGGCGGTTTCGATGGCGACGACGGCCATTTCGTTGGTGGCGCAGAGGACGGCGGTGGGGCGGTCGCCGCGCCGGAGGAGAGAAGAGGCAAGAGGCCTGATGTCGTCTACGTCCATCCTGGCAATGGCTTCGACGATGAGGGATTCGTCTATGATAATGCCGGCGGCCGACAGGCCATCTATGTATCCCTCCTTCCGCTCGCGCAGATCGGGAACGGTCGGGGGGCCTCCGATGAAGCCGATGCGCTGGTGGCCGAGGTCTACGAGATGGCGAACGGCCTGGACGATTCCGCCGTGATTGTCGCAGGCGACCCAAGGGAAGAGGGGGTTGTCGTGGCGGGTATGGGTGATGACGAAGGGGACTTCCATCTCGGCGAGGTGATTCAGGAGCGGAGCGTGTCCGTCTCGGGGGCCGACGATGATGGCGGCGTCGGCGAGGTCGGGGAAGATGCTTCGCGCGAGTTCCTCGGCCGACTCATGCTTGCGCCAGAAGTGCCAGAGGAGGTTGAACCCGGTTTCCTCGGCGGCGTTGATGCAGCCACTGGCGGCGGCGCGGCTCCACCAGTCGAGGTCTTCGTCGGGGCCCCATTGGTGGATGCGGGGCGGGATAGACTGCCAGCCGGCGGTGGCGGTCTGAATGGCGGCGATGGTGTTGGTGCGGCGACCGCGACCGAATCCGACGGGCACGAGATGGGAGCTCAGTTGTGCAGTCATCGCTTGCGGACTCCTATGAACGAGCCTGGGCTGGGCTTCGCCGAACC
>CAZWRO010000109.1:6321-7528 GCA_964635365.1 uncultured bacterium
TAGTTGGCCACGTGGACGGGGATCTCGATGGCGAGGTCGGTGGGGCCGGCGCGATCGACGGCCTCGACGCGGAGGGTGTGGGAGCCGTTGGCGACGCGTGCGGTGTGGAGGGAAAGGGTGAAGGGAGGGCCGGAGACGCGGCGGAGGAGCTCGCCGTCGAGAGAGAACTCGGCGCCGGTCAGGTTGCCGGCTCCGGTCGCTTGGAGCTGTACGCGGCCGGTCAGGGTTTGGCCGGAGACGGGGGCGAAGAGAGTGAGGGAGTTGTAGATGTCGAGCACTTGATCGGTGGGGGGCTGGAACATGGGATCGGCGCTCAGGATGACGGCGGCGTAGCGGGGAGCGGCGCCGGGGAGCGCGCGGGGGCTGGCGGCGGAGGTGAGGTGCACGTGATGGCGACCCGATTCGAGGCGGAGGCGGCCGATGCGCTGCCACCCATCGGGGAGGTCGGGTTCGATGGACCCGACGTTTTGGTTGTCAACGGACAGGGTGATGTTCTGCCCGCGTCCGCCGGCGAGTATCCAGATGGTGTAGATGCCTCCGGTGAGGTTGGCATGGGCGGAGTCGACTGAGCCATCGGAGGGGGCCAGGCGTCCGGCACGCTCCCAGTCTGCGGAGCGCGACCAGTCGCCCACGAAGTCGCGTGTGGCGAGGAGAGAAACCACCTCCCGCGCCCTGCAGCCGATGGGCAGGGAGACGCGCGCGGTGGAGGCTTGGTTTCCGTCGGCGTCGGCGGCGGTGATCCACCAATCGAGCTGGTCGCGGTTCTCCAGTGCGGGGATGCGTGCTTGGTAGAATTGGGATCCCTCGATGGGCTGCATCGGGAGGGTTATCTCGCCGCGATCATTGAGGCGGTAGGTGAGGCCGGCCTGGGTGACGTCGCCGGGGCTGAAGATGAGGGCGGAGATGGTGATGGGCTGCTCTGGGCCGGGGTGGGCTGGCGGGAAGGAAAGGCGGGGGATGGAGGGGGCCTCGGGGGGGGAGGGTACGGGGAGGCCGCGAACGAGAAGCGGCGCGGAGGCGGCGGGGGGCTGACTCCCCTGCGGCGCGTACGGCGGCTGCATGTGTTGTGGCTGGTCGCCCGACTGGGCTCCTTGCGTATTGCTCTGTTGGTACGCCTGGAAAATCTTGATGACACCCTCTACACGGCCTGCGCTGAACAGATTACGCAGCGCCGCAAGCATGGGCTTGTCATCAAGATCCGACACCG
>CAZWRO010000110.1:0-5822 GCA_964635365.1 uncultured bacterium
CTGTAAATCTCTGTCGATGCTACCCCAGCACTAGCAGCAGTATGGAAAGGGTTGCGAAGCTGGCGACGGTGGAGGTGAACACCGCGGTGGCGACGCGGCGGGGTTGGAGTCCGAACTCGGTGGTGTAGACGGCGATGTTGACGGCGGTGGGCATGGCGGAGATGAGGATGGCGACCTTGGCGGTGAGGCCTTCGACGCCGAGGAGGGTGACGAAGGCAAAGGCGAGCGCGGGGCCGCCAAGAAGGCGGACGAGGTTGGGGCCGACGACGCCGGCGAGGTGGAGGCTGACTTGGGTGCGGGCCTTGGCGAGCTGGATGCCCAGCAGGAGCTGGGCGATGGGGATGACGGAGAGCCCCAAGAGTCGAATGGGGTCGAGTAGGAAGTTGGGGAGGGTGACGTGGAGCAGGGCGCGCATGAGGAGCGCGGCGGCCGCGGCGTAGATGGTGGGGAGGCTGAGCACGGTGCGGACGGCCTGGCGGCGGCCGCCGCGGTGGCGGCTGGAGTAGTAGACGGCCACGGTGTTCATCAGGAGGTTGATGACGAGCACCCAAAGCACGGCCAGGTCGAGGCCGCGGTCGCCGAAGGCGTAGAGCGCGACGGGCATTCCCATGTTGCCGGCGTTCATGAACATGGTGGTGAGGAGCAGGACGCTCTCGTTGTCTCGGTCTAGGCGGCGGGCCCTGGCGAAGGCTTTGCCGCCGACCCAGAGGGTGGCGGTGGTGAGCACGACGATGGCGACTAGAGGAAGGGCTTCGTTGAGGGTGAGCTCGGTGGTGAGCAGGGAGTGGAAGATGAGGCAGGGGAGCAGGACGTAGATGGAGATGGAGGAGAGGGCCCGCACGTCCATGGTGCGGCGGCACTCGAGCAGGAAGCCGAGGCCGACTGTCAAGACGATTGGGATGATGGCGGTAATCACGTAGGAGTGAGTTCGACGGGAGGGGTGGGGCGCGCCTGCTTGTAGAGGGCTTGCGCGCCTGCTCGGAAAGGGCTCGAGGCAACGGAAAAGAGAAGTTGGACGGCGTGCGCTTCTCTTCCCGAAGCGCACGCCGTCTGATCTGCGGGTGGGGAGGGCTATCGTCTAATCAGCGCGTCGTAGGTATAGATGATCTCTTGCTGCTGTTCGGGCGCGAGGTCGAGGGTCCAGGTGAGGTGGTGGACGGGATTCATACGGCGGAGGCCGCGGGCGAGGGTCACATCTTCGGCGGTGGGGGTGGTGCTCTTGAGGTCACCGGAAACGGTCTTCGTGATTTCGAGGGAGATGGTTTCCTGCTTGTAGTTGGTGACTCGAAGCGTGCCCTGGATGGTGACGCGGTCGAACGCGTAGCCATACATGCGAATGGCCTCGCGCTGTCGCTCCACCTCGACTTCGTTCTGCTCGGCGCGGATGCTGACGGCTTGAGTGATGCGGACGGTGGCCTGGGCCTGGGGCGGGGTGTAGTTGAGCATATCCTGCCCGATGATGTTGCCGGACTGGAGGAGCTGGGCGGGGGCCGTGGTCCACGGCAGCTCGGTGGTGTTGGTCAGCCGGAGGCTGTGCCAGACGATTTCGGGGGTATCGGGGTCCGCTTGGCTCGGCCGACCGTAGCGGTCCTCGCTGGTGATGTAATCCGGTATGTCCCATTGGTAGAACTCGTGATAGGGGAGGGCCTGCGTGAACAGGGGGTAGTATCCGATTTCGCCTCTGGCGAGGGTGACGTTCTCGACGGGATAGAGGAAGAGGTCTTCGGCGACGACTCCGGCGGCCGCGGTTCCATAGTCGGGGAACGGCAGCCCGCCGCTTGCGCGGGCGGCGTGCTCGAAGCTGGCTACTTGAGTCAAGGCGCTCGCCCGGAGCGGCTGGCCTCCTCCGCCGGAGAGGGAGCGAAGGAAGGCGGCCAGGTCTTGTCTCATGGCGAGGGGGCTCAGGACGTTGGAGAACTTGAGGTTGGGGAAGCCGGTTATGAGGTCAACGTGGGTGGCTTCGAGGTCCTCGGCTTCGTTGAAGATGACGGCCTTGGCGGTGAGGTGGGCCCGCTCGGGGCGGGAGATGTCGATGAGGTAACTGGGGGCCCAGGTGATGCCGCGGGCGAGATAGGAGACGGAGAGCCGACCGCCGGGGCGGGGATTGGTGAACTCGGCGCGGAGCTGGACCTGCTCGGACTGTCTGGAGAAGGCGGAGGCGATGTCGGGGGAGAGGAAGTCGACGCGTGCGATACGATAGGGATCGAGGGCGACGGCGCCCTGGTCGGTCTGAATGAGGACGAACTGCCCTCGCCCCGGCGGCAGGAACATGCTGGTGTCGGCGGGGGAGCCCATCCCGTAAGGATAGATGGGGCGCTGGAGGGGTGGCCGCTCAGGCGCGAAGGAGAGGATGGTGCCGGCGATGGTGGCGGCGGGATCGGCGGCCGGCCAAATGGTGACTTGTTGTCCGACATTGGCGCGAAGCAGTTCGGCGAGGTCGCGGGCGGCGACTTCCTCCTGGCCCGGCACCTGGCGTGCGACGACGCTGATGAGGCCGGTGGCGGGGAAAGAGCTCACCCAGAAAGTGCCGTGGGAGGGGGCGGCGAAGGGGCCCATGATGGCGGAGCAAGAGGTGGCTGGGAGTTCTCCCTCCCGGACGAAGAAGCCGAGTCCGTTCTTGAAGAGGGCGACGCGGCGGATCTGGGTGTCCACGGCGACCGGGTCGGCCGGCGGCTGGGCGAGAGCCGGGCGGGCCATCGCCAGCAGGCAGACTAGAGCGGAGAGGCAAGAGAAGAATCGTCTCATGGGTACTTCCCCCCTGTTGGGTGTGGTAGTTTGTGATAGGTTAGACCCGAAAGGGCGGTAGTTAGTTCCGGGAATGTGGTTCACCGGCTCAGGACACAGCCTGCGGCTGCGGGTGAGATTGTCGGTGAGAAGTGGGAATGCTATACTCGGCTGGGCCTTGCGCCAGCAGGGGATGAACCATGAAGGTCGGGGTCGCAGCAATACTCGGAGCAATGGCGCTTGTCCTCTTGGTCTGCGTCGGAGCGGCCTCCGCGGACACGATGGTGGTGGCTGGGCAGCGGGTGACGTCTCCGACGTCTTTCGTAGTTGAAGGCGAGGAGATCTTCGCCCCCCTCCTGACCACGCTCCCGCACCTCGGCGGCCAGTTCGAGTTCACCCCCGACGCCATCCGGATCACCACCGACAGCGGGCGAGAGATAACGATTTCCAGGTCGCGCCCGGAGGCGACGATGGACGGGGTGCTGCGGGAGCTGCCGGGTCCGCCCAGGATGAAGGACCGGGTGACGCTGCTGCCGGCGCGGGCGGTGGGGTCGATGCTGGGGTGCGCGGTGCGGTGGGAGGAGGGGTCGCGCACGCTGTTCATTCATCCGTGGGTGCGTACCTTCATGCTCGCACAGCTGCCCGACAGGTACCGTCTGACCATCGCGGCGGAGACGCCGATCACCTATGAATCGGGCCAGCTCGAGGGGCCGCCGCGGCTGTACTTGGACCTGTTCAACGCGGACGTGTCGGACATACCGTCGGAGTTCCGGACGGAGGCGGGCTATCTGCAGGGGGCGCGGATTCACCAGAACAGTCTGGCGCCGGCGCCGGAAGGGGATGTGGCGCGGGTGGTGGTGTACCTGGCGGAATGGAAGCCGTACCGCATTCGGCTGAGCGAGGATCGGCGGCGGCTGGAGGTGGACTTCCCGCTTCCGGAGGCGGAGGAGGTGCCGCCGGAGGTGCCTCCGGTAGTGTTGTCGGGGATCGGCTTCCGGCGACTGTCCTCGCGGCTGGCGGCGGTGATGGTGTCGGTGTCGGGAGTCGCCTACTGCACTTCGGGAGTCGCCGAGGACGGGCGGGGGGTGTGGGTCGATATCGCCAACGCCGAGAATCGGATGACGAATCCGAAGCTTCAGGTGAGCGACCTGCTGGTGTCGGGAGTTAGCATCGATCCGGTTCCCGAGCAGCCGGGCACGCAGCGGCTGACGGTATCCCTGACGGGGCCGGTGGGGCACGCGGTGGTCAGCGAAGAGGGGCAACTGCGGGTGCTGCTGGGGACATTCGAGCTGGCGGAGCTGTCGGTGGTGATCGACCCGGGACACGGCGGCCACGATGCGGGAGCGATCGGCCGGTCGGGCCTGCAGGAGAAGGACGTAAACCTCGATATCGCGCACCGAGTGTACCGCTTGCTTCAGGCGATGGGGGTGAGGGTGCGGTTGACGCGGGTGGACGACAGTCCGCTGCGTCCGTGGCGGCCGGGCAATCGCGCCGAGAATCGCCGCGAGCTGTTGTCCCGGTGTGCGGTGGCGAACGATATGAATGCGGATCTGTTCGTGTCGATCCACTCCAACGCGCGGGAGTCCAACCCAATGGACCACCGGGGGACGGAAACCTACTACCGCAAAGCCGACAGCGCGGCCTTCGCGCAGGTGATGCAGGCGGAGGTGGTGCGCGCGGTGGGTCTGCCCGACGCCGGGGTGCACCGGCACCCGAAGCCGATCATCGTCATCTGTCAGACGAACATGCCGGCGGTGCTGGTGGAGGTGGGCTATCTGAGCAACCCCGCGGATGAGGCGGAGCTGGCGACCTCGGGGCTGCGGGATCGGGCGGCGCAGGGGATCGTGAACGGAATCCGGCGATTCGTGGAGCAGGGGGGGCTGCTGCCCAGGCTGGAGCGAAGGCGGAGTGAGTAAGACGGGGCTCGCCGGCGATGAGGACTTGGCCTCGGCCGCAGTTGACCGGAGCGGGAGCCGCGTGATAGCATGCCGCCAACTGAGGAGGTAAAGGACGATGGTGATGCAAGTGGCGGCTGTGCTCGTGCTGGTGGGGACGATTGTGGGTAGCCCGGCGACGCCGCCGACGGCGCCGGCGGAGTACGTCGAGGTGAGCCTGCGGATCGATGCCGTGGAGACGCCGGGGGCGTCGGTGGATCCGGGTACAGTGGTCGCGCTTCGTTACCGACCTGACCAGATTCCGGAGAGGACGCGGCTGGACCTGGGAGATCAGGTCCGGGCGAATGTGCGTCCGGATGGGGAGGCGGGCGAGGACGTATTGGTGGCGACGCAGGCACTGGAGCTGCTCGGCCGGGGCGAATTCGTGAACCCGGGCGAGGGAGCGATATTCGACCAAGGGTCGCCGCAGGCGAAGGTGCTGGTGAAGATGCTGGCCCCGCTGGCTCCGGGGTGTCATCAGGAGACGGCCAGGGTGTTGCGGGAGTTGGCGGCGCGGGAGCTGCAGGGGGTGCGGGTGCAGATCTTCGATCTGTCGGGGGCCGCGGGCCGAGGGGAGGCGAACCGGGAGCGCTTGCGCTGCGCGACGGTGTTGGTTAATAACCGCTACCAGTTCACGCTGTCGGGAGAAGAGGAGCCGCGCGAGGTGGAGTTCTACCGGCGCCCGAACTACCCGGGCTCCAACTACAACTCTCAGGACGTGATAGCGGTGGTCGAGCAGGAACTGCGCAGGCTCTGCCCGGAGGGCGGCGGCGAGGAGCAGTAGTCCGCGGGGAGCGATCGCCGGCCGGTGGGCGAAGAACTATCTGCGGCAGAGGCGGCGGCGGGCTACTCGCTCTCCGCCTCTTCCTCTTCAGTTGCCTCTTCAGTTGCTTCTTCGGGGCTGGGCGGAGCGGGCTCGTACTTCCAGTAGAGACTTGTTAGCTCGCCCTCGGGAAGAAGCTGGTTGACGTCCATCTCGGCACCCTCGACGCGGCCATCGTAGTTGATGCCTTCGACGAACAGGCCGCTGTCGGTGGCGATGATCCGCCGGCATGACTGCCACTGCTCCGCCTCCGGCGAGGGCTCATCGGCGCCGGTGTATCGGAAGAGCAGGATGGAGTCGTCGGTCGGCGTTATGGAGGTGCCCATGAGGGTTCGGGCGCC
>CAZWRO010000110.1:5922-7466 GCA_964635365.1 uncultured bacterium
ACCGATGAAGAGACTAAGCGTCAGCTCAGGCTGATAGCCGATATGGAGCTGGAGCACGCGGAGAAGTCGGCGCAGATGATCTATGCCCTGGGCGGGGTGCCGAAAGGAGATCTGCCCAACCTGAAGCCGCGCTCGGGCCTGCGGGAGATTCTGGAGGCCCACATGGAGGGAGAGCTAGAGGCGATTGCGGTGTACCAGCGCGCGGCCGCGAAGTGCCGGGACCCGGAGATGCGGAAGATGTTGGAGGGGATGAAGCGAGATGAGGAGGGTCACGAGCGGCTGTTGGCCAGACTGTTGGAGCGGGTGTAGGTCGCCAGCCCGAAGAGGCCACGAGAATAAGCTCGCCCGGCGGAGGTCCGCCGGGCGAGCTTTCTTTCCGGGAATCGGCCGGTGCGGCCGGGGTCTACTTCGTGGGGCGCTCGCCGAAGGCGGCGACGACCTCTTTCATGCGCTCGGGGATGTCGATGCCGGCGGGACAGCGCGGCACGCATTCGCGGCATTCGGTGCAGGCGTCGGCCGGCATGCCCAAGGACTCGTAGAGCTCGGCTCCCATGTGGATCTGGTCTTCGGGATATTGCTGGTGCATGTAGAGGGCGCGTAAGACTTTGGGTATCTCGATGTCCTGGGTGCAGGGGAGGCAGTAGCCGCAGCCGAGACAGAGCTGGCCGTAGCGCAGCTCCTTTTTCATGGAGGCGATGGTCTCGAAGAGGTTGCGGCGCGCGGCGTCGTCGAAGCTGGCGGCGGTGGAGATGGCTTTGTAGTTCTCGTCCACCTGCTCGAGGCTGATCATGCCGGGGATGACGGTGCTGACGTGCGGGTCGACCGCGATGCCTCGCAGGATGCCGGCGACGACGGGGTCGAGGCCGTCGACTTTGGGCCGGTCCGGCGGGGAGACCAAGACGCCGCCCGAGAGAGGCTTCATGATGATGACGCCCATGTCGTGCTGGGCGGCCAGAGGGACTAGGTCGTCGCCGACGCCTTCCTCGTCGAGGGCGTTGTAGGCGAGCATGATGGTCTCGAAGAGGCCGGACTCGATGGCCCGGCGGATGGCCTTGTGGTGGCGGTGCATGGTGATGCCATAGTGACGGATCTTGCCCTGCTCCTTGGCCGCGCGGAGGGTCTCGATGGCTCCGCCGGGGCCGATGACCTGGTCCAAGGCGTCATCGTCGCAGACCCAGTGGGCCTGGTAGAGATCAATATAGTCGGTCTGGAGGTTCTTTAGGCTGATCTCCAAATCGCGCATCATGTCGGCGGCCTTGCGCTGGCCGCTCTTGGTGGCGATGTAGACCTGGTCTCGGCGGCGCTTGAGGACGGGGCCGATCTTCACCTCGCTGTCGCCGTAGCCGCGGGCGGTGTCGATGAAGTTGACTCCGAGATCGATTGCGCGATCGAGTGCGGAGGCGGCCTGGTCGGCCGAGATGTGTGGGAACTTGATGCAGCCGAAGCCGAAGACGGTGACCTCCAGATCGGTCTTTCCGAGACGGCGCTTCTCCAACTGTTGCGACATGAATCTCTCCTCCTGTTTCCTCGCCCCCAGCCTCTGT
>CAZWRO010000111.1:0-7387 GCA_964635365.1 uncultured bacterium
GTTCTACGAGGTGCGTGGGCTGTGGGAGGAGGCGATTGCCAGGGGGTGGAGTCATCCGGGAGGCTGGCTGCGTTACCGGGCGGCCCGGGCGGCGGAGAAGAGGGTGTGCAACCAGGCAAACCGGGCGATCGCGCTCTGCGAGGGGTTGCGCCAGGAGTTCATCGCGCGCGGCGTAAGCGAAGGGCAGATCAAGGTGATTCCCAATGGGGTGGACCCGGAGGCGTTTTCACCGCGGGAGGTGGACCCTGGATGGCGCGGGAAGCGAGGGCTGGGGGAGGGTCCTCTGGTGCTCTATCTGGGAGCGATGCGGGAGTACGAGGGGATCGAGCTGCTGCTCGACGCCTTCCCGGCGGTGCGCGAGCGCCACGCGGGCGCGCAGCTCGTGCTGGTGGGGCAGGGCGAGGCGAGGAAGCGGGTTACGCTGCGCGCCGGCATTGCGGGAGATAGCGTGGCGCTGCAGCCGGAGGTTCCACATGCGGAGGTGGCGGACTATTACGCGGCGGCCGATGTCGTGGTCTACCCGCGGCTGTCGACCCGGGCGACGGAGCGGGTGACTCCCCTGAAACCGCTGGAGGCGATGGCGATGGGGAAAGCGATCGTGGCGAGCGATGTCGGGGGTCTGCGGGAGCTGCTGACGGACGGGGAGACGGCGCGGCTATTCGAGGCCGGGTCGGCGGCGGCTTTGGCGGAGGCCTGCATGGAGCTGCTGCGAGACGGGCCGGAAAGACAGCGGCTCGGCCGGCGGGCGCGGGAGGTGGCGGTGGAGCGGTTCGACTGGCGGCGCACCGTGCTGGGGTATATGGAGGTCTACCGCGAGGCGGGGCTGCGGCTGCCTCGGGTGAGCTGAGATAGCTGGCGCTGCGCGAGCTGTCCCTCCGGCGTGTCCGGATCCATCCTGACGACTTCCTGAAGTTGGCGAAGGGTGGCGGCGTAGTCGCGGGTGGCGCCGTAGACGTTGGCCAGGTTGAGGGCCGCGATCTGGTAGGTGGGGTCGATGGCGAGGGCGCGCTGGAAGCTTTCCTTGGCGGCCGCGTATTGGTTCAGATGGAACTGACAGGTGCCCAGGCCATTGTGGGCGCGAGCGGAGTCGGGATCCAGCCGGACCCAGGCGCGACAGGCAGGCCGGGCCTCCTCATACCTGCGGAGAGCCATCAGCAGCTCGGCATATTGCTGGCGGATGGACAGGTTGGAGGGCGCGCGACGAGCGCCGCGGGCGAGGTAGTCGGCGGTCCCTGGCAGATCGTTCTGTGTGCTCTTGATGTCGGCCAGTAGGAGGTAGAGCTTGGGGTTTCGGTTGTCGAGCTCCAAGGCGGCGAGGGCCTCTTGTTCGGCCTCCTCGTAGTCGCCGTGGGCGAGGAGGGTGTCGGCGAGGCCGGCGCGGTTGATGAGGGAGGTGGGCATCAGCTCGGCCGCGCGCCGGAGGTGTTCGAGGGCCTCGTCGAGCCGGTCGAGCTGCTTGTAGGCGACTCCCAAGTTGTAGTGCGCGCTGGCGTTGCCGGGGCTTAGCTCCAAGGCCCTCAGGCTGAAGGTGAGCGACCTCTCGTAATCTCCGAGCTGACCGTAGGCATAGGCGGCGGTGTAGCATCCGGTGGCGGAGTAGGGCGAGAGGCGCAGGCCATCTTCGGCCAGCTCTGCGGATAACGTGAACGCCCGCTGCGCGGCAGCGGAGTCGCTTTGGGCGAGGAACTGAGTGCCCTTGATGGAGGCGCTGTCGGCGCGCTTCAGGCGGACGGAGCCAACCACCGGAGTGATGACGAACCAGGAGAGCGCGGCGATGGCGAGCGCGAACCCGACGGCCGTGAGTGCGAGCGCAGGAGTGGAGAAGGGGCGGAAACGGATCTCGCGCAGGCGCGGGAGCGCCTCCGCGTCGCCGGGTGCGAGGTGACGCGCGGAGGCCACGGCGACGAGGCCCAGCCAGAGCCAGAAGAAAGTGACGGCTCCGGTCTGTCGGAAGGTGACTCCGAAGATATTCTGCACGAAGAAGCCGCTCATACCCGCCACCATCCCCAGGCTGAGGTGACGCCAGGCGGCGTCTTCCTCGCGGAGGCCGAGGCGAACCGACAGCACGTAGAAGATTCCGAGCACGGCGAAGAAGGCGGCCGCGCCGATGGCCCCGGTGCCGGCCATGAGCTGCAGGTACTCGTTGTGGGCGTAGTTGGGCATCACCATGCTGGTAGCGCGCTCGGAGGTCTCGGAATACCACTCGCGGGACATCCGCTCGAGTACGTGGATGCGATAGGTGCCGTATCCTATTCCGAACAGAGGGTGCTCTTGGAAGAGACCGTAGGCCATGCGCCAGTGGAGGCGGCGCTCCTGGCCGTAGGGGTCTTGGAAGTGCAAGACAGTCCGGACGCGCTGCTGCTGGCGCTCGGGCAGGAAGTGGTAGCCGATTCCGAGCAGGATGGCCAGTCCGACGGCGACGACGACGATCTTCAGCGCCGCCTTCCGGAGCCAGTCTTTGCCACCGCGAATGACGGCAAGCGAGAGCGCCACGGCGGCGCCCAAGAGCAGGCCGATCCAAGCCGCGATGGTGACGGTGAGGTAGAGGCATACGGCCATAAGCAGGACGGCGCCGAAGAGCAAGTAGGAGATGAGGCGCGAGTCTCCGGCCGGCTTGGCGCCGCGCTCGGCGGCGGGGCGCGGGCGTGGATAGGCAACCGCGACGGCGAGGGGAATGAGCAGTATGAGGAAGCTGGCGAGGTAGGTGGGGTTGCCCTGCGTGGAAAAGACGCGGGTGGGCGCCTCCTTCCAGGGGATGGGGTCGATTCCGGCGCGCTGGAGGAAGGCGTAGATGCAGATGGGAACCGCGGTGAGGCAGGCGACGCCGACTATCCTTCGCACCTGACCCATGCGGCGGATGGAAAGCAGTACCAGGAAGTAGAGCACGAGGTGGGCGGCGAGCCGACCGAACTCCGAGATGGTGACCCATCGGTATTGGGAGAAGAGCAGGGTGGCGGCCGTCCACAACGCGAAGACGCCGATGGCGGCGGAGAGCGGCGACCGCACCCAGGTCAGGACGCCGCGACGGAGACCGGCCAGCAGCACCAGCGCCAGGCCGAGGGCGACCCCGAGGCCGAGCACCACATCCTTGAGGTCGGAGGCATTGGTGCTCTGCTGATGGATGATGAGCGGCACGGCCACGATGAGGAGCAGGATGGTCGCTTCGCCGATGGTCGCCGCCCAGTCACGCTTCGGGGGCGCTTCTCTCTTGCGCGTCTTGTCTCTGCGATGCTGTCTCATGTCCTATGCTGTGGGTCTCCGCCCTCACCGGTCGCCGGCGCCTGCGCCGGTGGTGCAGAACGTCCGCTCAGGACACGCCAGACGCTCTCGAAAACCATCAGCAAGGCCAGCACGAGGAGGGCGATGCTGATGACTGCGAGGGCGACCTTGCCGGTGCTGAGGAATGACTTCGTCTGGTAGACGAGGGCCCCGGCGGTGGTGGCGAGCACGAAGACGGCCGGGACCAGGGTGTACACGGTGGGACGTCGCCGTCGCCACAAGACGACGGTTACAACTACGAGGGTGAGCCCGGCGATCAACTGGTTGGCGCTGGCGAAGACGGGCCATATGATCTCCCACGGTCCGAGGGCGAGGTAGAAGGCGAGGGCGATGATGATGGCGGTGGATACGAAACGGTTGCGGAGCTGCTCGATGCCCATCCCTTGGCCGAAGAGCTCTTCTCCGATGTAGCGAGTGATGCGGGTGGCCGAATCGAGGGTGGTCATGACGAAGGTCTTCAGGACCGTGATGGCCACCAGCGCTCCGAGCGGCCCCAGCAGAGGCCGGGTCAGGTTAGCAAAGCCGTTGGCGAAGGTGACCAGGGGTCCCTTGTTGGCGAGCAGGCTGGTGTAGGTATCGTCCCCCGTCCCCCAGTGGAGCCCGGCGCAGACGGCCATGATCGCGAGCACGCCGAGGGCGGCCTCGACGATCATGGCGCCGTAGCCGATGCGGGTGGCGTCGGCCTCGCTGGCGAGCTGCTTGGAGGTGGTACCGCTGGCGATGAGGCTGTGGAATCCGGAAATGGCTCCGCAGGCGATGGTGACGAAGAGCATGGGCCACAGGGGGCCGAGGGAGCCGGAGAACTGCTGCACCGGAGGGGCCTGGAGGTTGGGATGTGTGAGCACCAGGCCAAGGTATCCGGCGCCCAGGCCGAGGTAGAGGACGAAGGTGGACAGATAGTCGCGGGGCTGGAGCAGCAAGTTCACTGGCGTGATGGAGGCGAAGTAGGCGTAGACGAGGAGTATCGCGGTCCAGGCGAGCGCGTTGGCGTGCTCGGAGCCGAAGGGGAGGGTGATGGGAACGAAGTAGCCGAGGACGATGAATCCGAAGAGGAGGACGAGGCCGATGACGGTGGCGATCCACTGGGGGAGGTGCCATCGGTACATCATGATGCCCAGGAGAATCGCGGCCACGATTACCCCCAGGGTGGGGAGCACGACCTGGGGCATGGTGGTCAGGGTCTGGGCGCCGAGGTGGGCGAAAACGGCGACGACGAGGATGAGGGCGAGCCAAAGGAAGCCGCCGAAGATGAGGCGGACGCGGTGTCCGAGGTTCTCCTCGGCGATGTCGGCGATGGACCGGCCGCGCGCGCGCAGGGAGGCCATCAGGCTGGAGAAGTCATGCACCGCGCCCATGAAGATGGAGCCGATGACGATCCAGAGGAGTGCGGGGAGCCAGCCCCACACCGCGCAGGCTATCGCCGGGCCGACGATGGGGGCGGCGCCGGCGATGCTCGCGAAGTGATGCCCGAAGAGGACCGTCCAGTGACGGGCGGGGATGTAGTCCACACCGTCGGCGGCCTCCACGGCCGGGGTCTTCCGGTTGGGATCCAAGTCCCAGAGACGGGCCATGAACCGACCGTAGAATAGGTAGCCGAGGTAGAGCGCGAGGCAGCTTACGGCTGCAATCCCCAGCGAGTTCATCAGGCGCGCGGCCCCTCCTCTCGGTATCGGTCTGCGAGCTTCTGGTAGGCCAGGTGCATGAGGTAGTGGTCGAGGAGCACCAGGGCCGTGAAGGCCTCGGCCACGGGCCAGACGCGGGGCACGATGGTTGGGTCGCGCCGGGTGACGGCCTGGAGTTCCTTGTTCTCGAGCGAGACTTTGTCGATGGTATGCTGGTCTTTGTCGATGGTCGGGGTGGGCTTGACCGTGAGTCGGACCACGATGTCCTGCCCGGTGGTGAGGCCGCCGGTAATGCCGCCGGCGTGATTGGAGCGGAAGCCGACCTTGCCCTCTTCCACATAGAGCTGATCGTTGAACTGAGATCCGGTGCTGTCCTTGGCGGCGAAGCCCGATCCGATTTCGACGGCTTTGACGGTGCCAATGCTCATCATGCGGCCCAGGTCGCCGTCCAGCTTGCGGAAAACAGGCTCGCCCAGGCCCGCGGGCAGGCCGCTGGCAACGACCTCGACAACTCCGCCGCTGGAGTCGCCGGCCTCGGATATCTCCATGATGCGGCGGTACATCTCGTCGGCCGCTTCGAGGTCGGGACAGTTGAGCTTGGGGTGGACGCCGTGCTCCTTGCGAATGGCCTCTTCGTCCATCTCCGGCCAGCGGAGGTCCGGGATCTCTCGCTCGAACTCGGCGAGGACGGCCATCTTCTGGAGGAAGCGCATGTCGGGCTTGAGGCGGCCGGAGGCGAAGATCGATTGATAGACCGGATCGTACTGGCGACGCACCTCTTTGTAGGCGGCGACCTGCTGCTGGATGGTCTTGAAGGGGAGGTCGGGGGCGCGCACGCCGGCGGCCTCCTTGACGTAGGAGACGACGTCGATGCCGTGGTCTTTGAGGACGCGCTTGGCCACCGCGCCGGCGGCGACGATGGTCGAGGTATAGCGTCCGCTGAAGAAGCCGGCGCCGATGGCGTCGTCCCAGGAGCCGTACTTCTGGTAGGAGGCGTAGGAGGCGTGCCCCGGGCGAGGGGTGCGGTTGGTGACCTGATACTGCTCGACGTGCTCGAAGTGTCGGTCGAGGTTGGGGATGAGGACAACAAAAGGAGTGCCGTTGGTGCGGCCGGCGTTGTGGAACCCGGGCATGGTGTCGGCGGCGTTGACGCCGCTGTAAATGATGGGGATATCGGGCTCGCGGCGGGGAGAGGTGAGTTCTCCCTGGCCGGGCTTGCGTACGAGGAGGTCGCGGTAGATCTCCTCTTCGGTGATGAGCAGGCCCGGCGGCACCCCCTGGAGGTGGATGGTGAGGCCCTCCTGGTAGGACCCGCCGGCAACAGTCAGCCGGAATAGCGTCCCGATGTCACAGCCCAACATACGCACGACCTCCTAGAGCGCATTTCATAACCCTAGACCGGCTGGCTGGTCGGCCCATGTGCTGGCCTACTGGCCGGCCAATAAGCTGGCCTGAAATGCGTTTGATAAAGCCCGCCGTCCTTACTACGCTGTTTCACAACCTCCTCTGGAGGTTATGAAACAGCTCCTGGTAAGCTGCTAGTCTTCCGTCGTGATGCTGGCCCCAAGCGCGGCCATGGAATCGGCGAACTCGGGGAAGGTTACGGCGGCGGCCTCCGCCCCGTGGATGATGGTGGTTCCGGTGATGGCGCAGCCGGCCACGGCAAGCGCCATCACGACGCGATGGTCTCCGTGGCCCTGCACTTCGGCGCCGGTGAGGTTGCTCTGGTGAACGACGAGGCCGTCTTCGAGTTCTTCGACGCGGGCTCCGAGGCGAGCGAGCTCCGCGGACATGACGGTGATGCGGTCGGTCTCCTTGACGCGCGCCTGCGGGACGTTGACCAGTCGCGTGGCGCCCTTGGCGAAGCAGCCCAGCACGGCCATCGTGGGCAGGGCGTCGGGGGTGGCGTTCAGGTCAAGCTCGCAGCCGGTGAGATCGCCGGCGCGGAGGCGAATGCCCTCCGGCGTCTCTTCGACTTGTGCGCCCATCTGTCGTACATAGTCGACGACGGCCTTGTCTCCCTGAGTGTCGGTCATGTCGAGGCCGCGGAGGAGGACGTCGTTGTCGCCGAGGGCGCCGGCGCCGAGGAAGAAGGTGGCGGAGGAGAAATCGGCCGGTATCGCCCGGTCCACGGGCTGGTATTGCTGGCCTCCGGGGAGGCGGAACTCGCGCAGGTCGTCGTGCTCGAAGGTGATGCCCTGGCGGCCGATCCAGTCGAGAGTGATCTCGACATAGGGGGCTTCGTTGAGGACCGGCACGCGGAGGAGCGTATCGCCATCGGCCAGCGGACAGTTGATAAGCAAGGCGCTGAGGTACTGGCTGGTGACGGCTTCGATGCAGGTTTCGCCTCCCCGGAGCCGGCCCTCGACGACGAAGGGAGCCGCGCCGGTGCCGCGGGTGGAGCGGACGTTGGCGCCGAGATCATTCAAAGAGGCGGCGAGAGGGCCGGCGGGTCGGCGTCGGATCTGCTCGTCCCCGGTCATCAC
>CAZWRO010000112.1:0-5473 GCA_964635365.1 uncultured bacterium
GCACTGGGCCGCCATTCAGAATATTGTCGAGCGGGTAACGAAGGGGATCGCCAACGCATTCGGGAGGGCTACCGCTCAGTTGATAGTCTATGGCGGCCAGTGGAAAGACTGGTGGTTTAACCTCTGCAGTATGATGCGCCAGGCCTTTTTCAACGCTATCGCGGACATCCTGGCGAAGTGGCTCGCGACGACTGCCCTAATGAAGGCTGTTACGGGGATCCTCGGCGGTTTCCTCGGCTTGTCCGAGGGCGGTATCATCACGAAACCGACGCGCGCGGTGGTCGGGGAGAAGGGGCCGGAGGCCGTCATCCCACTCAGCAAGGCGGGGGCCGCTGGTGTGAGTGGGGTACGTCCGCTCGAGACAGCCTCTGTCGGAGACGGTTCGGCCGCGGCTATCAACGTCGAGCATCTTGCAGTCAATCTCACCGCTGACTCCCTCGATCCGCTCGGCATCGCGCGCTTGGGGAATCGTTTGGTGGCGCCGTTGGGTGAAGCGCTGAGGAATGCCCTACTAGCCCAGGTGACAGGCACATGAGAATAGCAGGCTATACGCTGGACGCAAAGCCATCTCGCCAGGAAGCTCCTATTAGCGTGGAGCCGAGGACGAAGATCACGCCTACGATCGGCGGGACTCGGCTGACGATCATGCCTGGGCATATCGGGGACGAGCTCCATACCATTCCCTTTAGCGATATGGAGGCGACGCCGGCGAAGACTCTCCTACGCACCTACGCCGATGTGGATACCGACGCGGACACCCTCACTCCCGGGCAGATGCTCGGCTTCGAGATCCCGGTTGCTGCCGACACCTTCGCCGCGGTATCCGCCGCACGCCTCCGCCTGAAAGAAAACGGGGCCATGGCGGGCCACGTCTCTATCGAAGTCTGGGACTCTTCCGGGGGCCTGCCCAATACCAAGCGCGGCGTCCTTGGTTACCTCCGGCCCGCAGATATCGGAGTCGCCTATGAGAACTTCGATCTCTGGTCGATGCCCGCCTGGCTGATCGAATCGCCGGAGGGCTGGTTGGTACTGAATGGAGAGGAGCTGACAGCTGGCATTGTCTCCTGGGCAGGCGAGGCGGTAATTCTGAATGCTCATACGAAAGCCACGCCCTTTGCTGGGACATCCGCGAGTGATCTGAATCCGTCAATCGATATGACTGGTGATCTGACGGAAAACAAGTTGCTGATTCTCGTGGATGGCGATACGGTTACGCACGAAGTAACCTTCAACTGGGCTGGTTGCAATACAGGCCTACTGATTGCCGCGCAGATGCAAGCCGTGATTCAGGCGTTGGGAGGCGTATATGCTGCCGTCACGGTCGATTACTTCGGGGTCGGTCCAGATGCTCCCCCCAATGACTACTACTTGATCACGAGCGGCACCACCGGCGCCGGCTCCTCAGTCAATATCGCCGACGCTCCGGCAGATAATGCCTGCGATGAGTTGCTGCTCGGCGCAGCCAACGGCGGAACCGAGACGGCAGGTGGAGCTACCTGGGCGCTAGCGAACGGCGAGATGTGCGCGAGCGTATGGCAGGGCGCAGATCTTCCCGTACTTCTCGGGATTTGCGACCACTACGGCTCGCTCCAGCAGAGCGTTGAACTCGAACTCGATAATGACAGCCGGATCCTGAAAGCTGTACTCGCCGATGTATCGGCGCGGAACCGGCTCGCTCCCTGGTCCCTCGACGCAAAGGCGTGGGCCAATAACGTCGCGCTGCGGATGCTGATCGAAGAGGAACTATCGTGAGAGACCTAGGTGCTGAATATAGCGGCCTGATGGAAGGAGCTATAGCACCATCACTATGGCGTGTGTACGCTGCGCACCACGGGATCTCCGGCCAGCCCGACCCCTTCGATCTGACCCCCTATGTGACTGGAGTTGCAGTCAGCCGGCCGGGGCGCGGCAAGCCGAACTCGGGGACGATGGTACTCGACAACGGGGAAGGCGACTTCGGCGCGGGGAGCGGAGGCCTGGCGGGGATCGTGGCGCGGAACAACGCCGAGATCCGGGTGGAAATGGGGACGCGGCTCGCGGCGGGCGAGCAGTATTGGCGGGTGATGACGGGGGGAGTGATAGAGTCGAAGGTGCCGTACAACACCGCCAGCTCGAAGGTGCAGGTCACGCTCGGCGACCGTGGGCGGAACCTGGCGAGGGCCAACATTACCTCCGACCTGTTCGAGGGCGCGCAGGCGAACGACATTATCAAGGCGCTGTTCGTCGCCAGCGCTGGCTTCACCGACCCGGCGGACTTCAACCTACCGGCGCTCGACCATCCGATCCGCACGGCGCAGTTCGAGACGGAGCCGCTTATGACTGCGGCGGGGGCCTGTGTGCAACCCGTAGGTAGGGTACTGAAGTTCGACTATGACGGGCGCCTCTCCCACGAGCTGGTGACTCCGGCGGGATATACCCCCATGCTCACCGTCCGGAAGATCGCGGTCGAAAGTCTGGACGTGAAGGCCGGGCCGCCGAGCGGAACGCGGGTGATGGTGGCGGGCGGCCCCGACCGGCCGCGGCCGACAGTAGGAGAGCCAGAGATCATCGGCGAGAGCAGGTACGCGTGGGATCATAACCCGCCGGGCTCAAATAACGTCCTCGGCCCGGGCGACTGCTATGAGTACGAGCTGACGAATCTACCCCGGGCTGCAGAGTGGTACTACGCGGCGCACTACTGGTTCCATGGGCCGAAGGGGCGCCACTACCGCGAGGCACAATGCTACTTGGACGATTTCTTTTTCTCGGCGTCGACAATGGGAATCGCATTCGGCGGCGGGACCGAGCCGTATGTGGTGGATAGTGTCTACAATGAAGAGCTAGACGTGATGGTGATTCATTGCTGGTGGGACACCGCGGAGAAAGACTGGCTGTGGGTTGATTTTAGCTTCGCGGTTTACGGCTACCCGGTCGTGTGGTTTGCGCCGAAGATCGACGTGCAAGTATGGGATGACAGCCTGATCTCATCTTTCGGCGATATTCCGCACACAGTACAAGCTCCGCTAGTCGGAACCTATAGCGAGGCAGAGCTAGTCGGCGCGAATGATCTGGCATTCCTTAAGGGCGGGCAAGTATCAATTCGTGCGACCCTCCGCGAGCTCGACTTGAGGATTGAGCCGAACGACGTTATCACGATCGAGAACGAACTCGGCGACGACGTGATCTGCTGGGTACAGAGCGTCAAGCACGGTGCCGGCAGTAACGCGCAGACCGTGATCAACGGGATAGGGGTGCCGTGATGTCGAGTATACCTCCCGAAAGCGCACAGGAGCTGCTCGAAGGACTCGCCGCAGACCTCGGCGGTGCAGTTCAACAGACCGCGCGTCGGGAAACAGTCTATCGCGGTAGTAGCCAGGATGTGCGAATCGTTGGCCTCGACGGTGATACTGCGGATGTGGTTCGGCCGGAAGACGAGCTGTGCATAGTAGCGCAGAATGAGGCTACTGAGACGGCGGTCCCGGGGTATTCGGAAGGCGACGAGAACCCGGCGACGGACATGACCCTATCCGGTGATGTCAACCTGATCATCGCCGTTGATGGTGGCGCCGCTACTCCTGTCGCTTTCAACTGGCTCGGCTGCAACGCCGGCGCCCTAATCGCGGCCGAGATGCAACTGAAGATTCAAGCATTGGGCGGAGAGTTCGCCGCGGTGACGGTCGTCTATGTAGGTCTTGCCCCCAACGACTTCTACCTTCTTACCTCCGCGACATTCGGTAGAGAGTCCGCCGTAATTATCACTGACGCGGGTCTTAACAACTGTGCTGACGACCTCAAGATCGGAATCGCAAATGATGGGTCCGAAGCGACCGGCTTTGAGGACTATCATATTCCGATGACGTCTGACCCGTGGACACCTACGGCGCCCCGCTGCTCCGCTTTCAAGTTCACTGTCGCTCGGGACGTGACGTGCTCTGCAATCGAGTTGATGGTTCGCCATGATCGCATAGCATTCCCTAATGGTTCCTTTTGGGTGGCCCTCTACTCGGGTGCTACGGCAGATGCTCTAGTGCAACTCGCGGTCTTCGGATCGCTTGAGGGTGCGCGCGTTCCCTGGAGCGAGTACAGCCTCGTCTATTTCGGCCTCACTCCCGGAGTAGCAGAAGTTGATCTCGCCCCCGGCACAAACTACTGGATTGGTCTCTGTAGCGGTGACCCGACAGATCCAGTTCCGCCCCCGGCCGAACAGTGGCGCGATGCTGCTCTCTGGGTTATGAAAAGCATCGATGGGGCGGTTGGGGATTGTGCTCTCGATAATGTCGGTGTCCATCGGCCGGAAGATTGGGGCATAGGCGATTTCAACGAGCCGGCCACAGTCAGCCCCTGGTTCCGCCTCTACCAGCGGAAGACAGTATTGCGGGTCGTCCCGGCATCTCCCCATGTAGTGCTGCCAAGCATCGGCGAGAAGGCGGTAATGGAACGCGTCGGCGGTGACCATCCCTACCGCCAGATCTCGGCCGCGAGAGCGGGCCTCTCCTCGGCCGGGGCCTTCGGCCGAGGGGCTTCAGGTTCAGGCTCTAGTGGCGCCGGCCCGGGTATCTCCTCGGCGCTAGGACTCACGGCCGGCGGAGTTGTGTATGCGACCGGGGCTTCGACGGTAGCGGCGGGGGCGGACCTGACGTGGGATTCAGGGACCAATCAGCTTGCCGCGACCGGCTCCATGGCGGCTCCGCAACTCATCTCACCGCAGATCGGGCCGGCTGGCGACTTGAACCTCCTGCAGTTGGCGGCGAACGCGCTGACGGTGAACGGCGCGATAGGTACACAAGGAACCGCGCCGCAGGCTAACTACGGATGGTCCAATGACGGTGCGTATCATGCGTACTTTACCAGGGCGGGCCATGACACATGGGGACTCCAGAAAAGCATAACTGATGGCAACTGCCTAAGGTTCATTAATTTTGGAAGCGGTTCCATCTTCCGCCTTGTAGATACTGGCGACCTCACACTCAACCCGGACACAGACGTTTCCGCGACCCTCGGCCGCGCGAAGGTTGGCTTTATGGGAACGGCCGACAATGCCGCATTTGGTCATTACGACCACTTCACACTAGCGAGTTGTGCTTTACGTCAAGTTGCTGGTGGAAATACCGTCCTCAACGCGGTCGCCACGATCTACCACCGTATCGGCAACGCCGGGGGGCTGGCAATGAGTGCGGCGGCGTTGTACCCCGCGGTTGATTCGGCTATGACGCTGGGTACCGCTGCCGGTCCGAAGTATTTCCTGAACGTGTTTACGGACGAGCTGACGCTCATGGCAAACAGTACAATATCGGGCAGGATGCGTTTTGATATTCCGGTAGGACAAAGCTACGCTTGGTGGATTGGGGGCGCTCAGGAAGCCTCTCTGAGTGCGCTTGAGTTTTCCATGTCCGGCACCATCAACACGACCGTCTCCTATGAGGTAGACGGCACGAAAGTTGTCGGGAACCAGGGAGCGGCCATCGGCGACCTTGCTATCGCGGCAGCTTGGGAC
>CAZWRO010000112.1:5483-7302 GCA_964635365.1 uncultured bacterium
GTCAACCAGATAATTGCCCGCCTGAAGGCATCGACGGGCCACGGATTAGTAGCGGGATAGGAGAACAGCATGGCGACCTTGATACAAAAACTGGTGGCGTTAGAAAAGCGGTGCGCGGTTGCGACTCACGCTGTTGACAGGCTTGGTCATCTAGTGGGGCGGGCGAAGTGCTACGTGATGGATGAGGAACTGCAACTCACCGCAACGCAGAGGGCTGGGTTGCTGGACCGATACGCTGACTTGCTGGCAGCGGCGCGGGAGGCATTAGATGCCGTACCCGCCGACCCCGCGACCTTCGAGCCGGACCCGAGCGAATATGAAAATGAGGTCTAAGAGAGGAGGTTCAGGATGCAAACGGTCAAAGGCGTAGATGGAGCAGAGTCGGTTGATACGGCTTGGCTGGATGGCGACAATGAGCCGCTGTTGAGGCGGATACCCGCGCGAGCGCCCGAGCGATGCCCCAAGTGCGGCGCGGCGTTGTATGACGGCAAACAGTTCACGGCGCGGGCTCTGTTTCTGCAACAGCTTGAGACGTATCGGTCCGACGAACCGACGTTGACGGAGATGCTCCGCGAGAAGGTCGCGACCACGCCGGAGCCGTTCCAACTCGAAGACGCGGAAATGCTGAGGCTGAAGGCGGCCGTGAAGGCGAACGGCGCACAGTATTTCGATGTCGTGCAGGGCAAGCTCGTGAGGCTGCTTGATTCGGCCGAGCCGGTCCAGCCAGTAGCGCCAGCCGCGCCGGACCAGACCACAGATTGAGGGGGTTCCGATGGGAAGCAACACGAGCAATAACGGGAACGGACGCTGGATCTGGCCGGCCGTCCTGTCGGCCCTGCTAGTGGTAGCGATATTTGTCTTCGGTTTCTCCCTGGCGCAGGCCGGCCGCGCCGAGGTCAAGGCGGACTCCGCGGCGTCCGCGCTCGCCGAGTACCGAACCGAGGGCAATACTCTCGATGCTACGCAGACTGCCGAGATTGCGGAACTCAAGAGACGTTTGGCGAGGATGGAGGAGATGCTCGAACGTCTAAGTGACCGGCTGAACGTGCCGGTTCCGCCACGCGTAGAGTATGAGCAATGACCCGTATAGTCCCCATGCGAGAGTTGGCCTTCCGGTGCCTCAGCATTCCGTACCTGCTCGGGGCGAAGGCCTGGGACCTCACACATATCCCCGACCAGATTGACTGCTCAGGATTCGCGCACCTGCTCGTCGCGGGCAAGGTTTTGGTCCCCGGCTTCGACCATCCGCTCGGCGCGGGGCTGGAGGTAATCCGCAAGCCAGATGGCACAGAGGTTCCAGTGAGCCAGTTTCACGGCTCGTGGGTACAGGGTTCGATGTGCCGGCGCATACCTGTTGCAGACGCGCTGGCAAACGTGGGCTGTTTTCTATTCAAGGACCCGGGCAGTGGCAAGCATGGACACGTCGCAATGTCTCTAGGCGCGGGACACACGATTGAGGCGACGGGCGGGCTCGGCCGGATGGTGACGGTAAGGCGGCCGAGGGAGCAGGCGGGAGTCAAGTGGTCATACGGCGGCAAACTTGATCAACTCTGGGAGCCGATACCATGAGGCGCGGCAGGATCGTCTTCGATGACTGGCAAATCGTGGCGACAGTGCTGACGGGGCTGACGAAGGAGGCGTGAGATGGATCTGCTCGGCACGAAGAGATTCTTGGAGGAACTTGAGAAGGCCCTTGGTGTGACTCTACCCAAAGCAGACGAAAACCTGGAGAAGGCTGGCGTGGTTCTCGATCAATTCGGTGTATTCATAGGTGAAGCAACGGACCTAGTACAATCTGCTGACGCGCTGGTGGACTCGT
>CAZWRO010000113.1:0-2043 GCA_964635365.1 uncultured bacterium
GTGCTCCTTCACCTTCGCCACCGCGTCCACCACCTTCTGAAGCTCCGACCGCTCGGCCAGCAGCCACTGGTGTAGCATTATCACCTGCTCCTCATAGCAGAACCGCTCCGCGACCGGCAGGTGCATGTTATCGTAATCCGGCCCGGGGTTGAGCGAGGGCACGCGCACGGGGCCGGTGTTGCCCCGCCCCTCCTTCCGGTAGGCCCGGTTCGCGTACAGGGGCATGCCGTAGCCCGGGAACATGTCCATCCCTTCCGCCTTAGCGGCCTCCAGGAACCGGTCCCGCGAGACCCCTTTGAACTGCTCCTTATCGTATCGCATCACGAAAAAGTAGTACCCGCGCTTGGTCACGCGGGAGTCGCGCTTGAGCGGCCGCATGCCGCCGATCTTCTCCAGCTCGGCTGCCAGCCAATCCCCGTTCTCGTCCTTGCGGTCCACCTGGTCCGGCAGCTTCCGGAGCTGACTCTCCAGCAGCGCCGCCTGGAACTCCGAGAGCCGATAGTTGGAGGCCACCACCACGTGCCCGTAGAGGCGCGACTCCAGGCTGCGACCGATGTTGTGCAGCAGCATGGCGCGCTGGTAAAACTCCTCGTCGTCCGTCAGCACCGCACCCCCCTCGCCGGCGGTAAGGCTCTTGCTCATCTGGAAGGAGAACGTCCCCGCGTTCCCGATCGCGCCCACCTTCCTCCCCTTCCATTCGCTCCCGTGGGCGTGCGCGGCATCCTCGATCAGGAACAGCCCGTGCTTCTCGGCCCGCGGCAGCAGCCGGTCGAAGTCCACCGGATAGCCGCCGTAGTGAACCGCCACTATCCCCCGCGTGCGATCCGTGATCGCCGCCTCCACCGCCGCCGGGTCGAGGCCCAGGGTATCCGGATCGACGTCCACGAACACCGGCACCGCGTTCGCCATGGACACCGCCCCCGCGGTGGCGATGAAGCTCACCGCCGGAACGATCACCTCGTCGCCCGCCTCCACCCCGGCCGCCAGCAAGGCCAGCTCGATGGCCACCGTGCCGTTCGACACGGCGATGCCGTAGCGCGCGTCCTGGTAGCTGGCGAAGCTCTCCTCGAAGCGGGCCACCTCCGACTCTTCTTTGCCCACCCGGCACCACTCGCGCCCTTCCAGCACGCGCAGCAGCGCCTCCCGATCCTGCTCGTCCACCGGAGGCCAGGCCTCCATCTTCAGACCGCCCACCGGCGTCCCGCCGGTGATCGCCAGCTTTCCCATCGCCATTACTCCTCTGCCGGACGGGCCCCGCGTCCGCCGCCGCGGCCCCGTGCGCCTTCTCTTTTCGGCGCCGCCCGACGAATCCTCTTCCCGCGTCAGAGAGGTCTGCCGTGACAGGACTTTCCAGCCAAGCGACCGAAACAGGATATGCATCCAGCGCCCATCAATTCGGGCAGGCCACGACCATGGCTGACACCACACCCAAGAAAGCCCGCGATAGAGTCCAGGAGCTGCGCCGCCAGCTCCAGCACCACAACCACCGCTACTACGTCCTCGACTCCCCGGAGATCAGCGACGCCGACTACGACCGCCTCTTTCGCGAGCTCCAGGAGCTGGAGGAAACCCACCCCGAGCTGGTCACACCCGACTCCCCCACCCAGCGCGTCGGCGCGCCTCCCCTGGAGGAGTTCGCCACCATTCGCCACCGCCGGCCCATGCTCAGCCTCGGAAACGCCTTCGACGAAGGCGAGCTGCGCGCTTTCGACGAGCGTATCAAGCGCCATCTCAGCCTCCCCGAAGACGACATCATCGACTACCTCGCCGATCTCAAGGTGGACGGCCTCGCCGTCTCTCTCACTTACGACAACGGCGTCTTCGCCCGCGGCGCGACCCGCGGCGACGGCACCACCGGCGAAGACATCACCGTCAACCTGCGCACCGTCCGCGCCATCCCCCTCCGCATGCTGCTCGACGACCCGCCCCCGCTAGTCGAGGTGCGGGGCGAGGTCTACCTCGACCGGCGCGAGTTCGCGCGCATCAACCGCGAGCGCGAGCAGGCCGGCGAATCCCTCTTCGCCAACCCGCGCAACGCCGCCG